>CAMXTM010000075.1 GCA_947246775.1 uncultured Clostridium sp.
AAGGGAAGTGCCATGCAAATGAATGTTTCTTTAAGGGGATATCATCTTTTGGAGGAGTGTGCAGAAAAAACAGGCTGTCAGTATCATATAGTAAATCGGTGTGGGTTGCCAGCACTGTTTCGGAAATATAAAAAAAGAAAAGTATTAGCGTTTGGTATTGTATTTTTTGTAGCGATGCTGTATACATTGTCATTTTTTGTATGGACAGTAGAGATTGAGGGAAATGAAAGAATAGTAGAGGAAGAATTGCTTGCTGCTTGTGAAAAAATGGGTGTAGCGGCAGGAAAACTAAAATGGAATATTAACACAGAAGTTGTAACAGAAACCTTGTTAGAAAACTTTGCAGATATTTCTTGGGTGAGTGTGTCTATTAAAGGAACAGATGCCATTATAAAGATAGTAGAAACCATACCACAGCCAGAAATCGTTGATAAAGTGACACCAAGCAATTTGATAGCAAAAAAAGATAGTGTAATACAAAGTATTACAGCAGAGGCAGGTACACCAGTAGCCCAGTCAGGAGATGTTGTAAAAAAAGGCGAGTTGCTCATTGATAGCGAAGTAGTTATTGTAGTAGGTCAAGAAGAAGAAGTTGGTAGAGAATATGTTCATGCGAGAGGAACAATAATAGGGAAAGTGTGGTATACTTTAGAGGAAGAAATGCCTTTAAAATATACAGAAAAAAAGTATACAGGAGAGGAAAAAAGAGATAAAAGTATATTGATAGGTGATGTTGTTTTAAATATGATACAACCTAATATGGGAGATAGTACATATGATAGACAAAATATAGCGCAAAAAGAGTTTCGCATAGGGGACTTTAAATTGCCTATTGTGTATATAGAGCAAAGCTATCAAGTATATGAAACAATAGAGAAAGAGAGAACAGAGGAGCAAGCAAAGATAGAATTAGAAAATAAATTAAAAAGTAGAGCAGAAGAAATGGTTGAGGGAGAAATAGAAAATATTGATATTGTGTATCATATAGAAGAAAATGCAGTTTTAGCGACAGCAACCGTAACAGCATTGGAAGAAGTAAGTGAGGAACAAGTAAGAGAAGAATATATTACATATGATAAAGAGGAGGAATTTTAGAACATATGGAAAAAAGAATACAAATTGATAATAAAAATATGGTAATGATATTTGGGCAGTTTGATGGTAATATAAAAAAGATAGAGCAAGTGTGTAAAGTACAGATTGTAAATAGGGGAGATGATATTAAAATTATAGGAGAAGAAAAAGGCGTAATTCATGCAGAAAATGTGTTACATTCTTTGGAAGTATTAGCAAAAAAGGGAGAAGAAATCACAGAACAAAATGTCATGTATTTGTTGCAGACAACAGAAGATAGTAATTTAAAAGAGATAGAGAAAGTATATGATGATGTAATCTGTATGACAGTGAATGGAAGACCAGTAAAACCAAAAACGTTGGGACAAAAGAAGTATATTGATTTAATTAAGAAGAATACGGTTATATTTGGAGTAGGACCAGCGGGAACAGGTAAAACCTATTTAGCGATGGCTATGGCAATTACCGCATTTAAAAATGAGGAAGTCAATCGGATTATATTGACAAGACCTGCCATTGAAGCGGGGGAAAAACTGGGCTTTTTGCCTGGAGACTTGCAGCAAAAAGTAGACCCTTATTTGCGTCCACTTTATGACGCACTTCATGAAATTATGGGAGCAGATACTTTTATGAAAAATATGGAAAAAGGTCTAATAGAAGTAGCGCCACTTGCCTATATGAGAGGACGTACCTTGGATAATGCTTTTATTGTGTTAGATGAGGCACAAAATACCACACCAGAGCAAATGAAAATGTTTTTAACAAGGATTGGTTTTGGTTCTAAAGCAGTGATTACAGGAGATTTGACACAAATTGACTTGGCAGAGGGAAAACGTTCAGGACTGTTGGAAGCAACAAAAATATTGTCAGGTATAGAAGAAATTGGTATTATTACATTGACAAACAGAGATGTGGTGAGACACCCTCTTGTACAAAGAATTATACAAGCATATGAGAAATTTGAAAATAGAAAACGGAAGTGATAGTCATGGAAAAGGAAAGAGAAAAATTTTCAGACAGGAAATATTTTTCTGTTATATTATTGTGTATTGGTTTTTTGATTACTGTCATTTGTATTGCTACAGGTTCTTATGTGCAAACCATGGAAAGTGTACAAATTGGCTCTGTAGCAACAAAGAGATATGTAGCATTAAAAGATGAAGTAGATGTTGTAGCAACAAAGCATAAAAAAGAGGAAGCGGCAGCAACAGTAGGTCCATTGTATAAACATGATTTAGAGATTGAACAACAGTCTATTACAGAAATAGAGGGATTTTTTAAAAGACTAGATGAAATGCAGAACAGCTTACGAACAGGAGAAAGTTTGTCTGATGCTATTAAAAATACATCATTAAAATTGCCTGTGGTGTTGTCTGTAAGACAATATAGTGCCTATCAGGCACTGCGTCAGCAGGACAAGCTAGAGTTTCAGCAGAGTTGTAAAAACATTATCAATAGTATCTATGAGCAAGGTGTGACAGCAGAAGCAGTAGAAAAAAGCAGAGAACAAATCAGTACAAGTTTAAGTCAGACAAGCTGGAGTGCAGAATTGCAAGAAATGGGTTCAGCAGTGTTAAATAGTGTTTTAAAGGCAAACCTTGTGTTAGATAATGATGCTATGGAATTGGCAAAGCAAAAAAAAGAAGATGAAGTAGAAGACATTATAATAAAAAAGAATCAAAAAATTGTGGACGAAGGCGAAATTATCACAGCAGATATTTACGACAAATTAGAAGCAATGAATTTGATTAACACAGAAAAGACGACAGAAACGCTTTTTCCTGTATTGAGTAGTATTGTAGTAGTATTGTTAATTTTTGGTAGTGTATTTTTGTTTTTTTACTCTAGCAACAGAAAATGGCACAGTTTGAAAAAAAATGAAGTTGCCATATTGTTTACAATATATATTATCATGGTTTTGCTTTTAAGGATTATGAGCGAAGTGCCTTATTTTACATTAATTCCATTAGTAGTATTTCCTATGGTAGTATCTATTTTAATTAGTAGGAGAGTGGCATTACTTTTAAACTGTTTTATTAGTATAATAGGGTGTTTTGTATTTAATGGAGATGTCGAATTTTTGCTATATTTTTTGTTGACGGGAGAATTTGCGGCATTGATTATGCGATATGCGGAGCAAAGGAAATATGTTTTTCCTGTTGCGGTGTGTATGGCAGTCATCAATTTTATATCTATGATGGCAATAGGACTGTTTTTTGAAAAAGGCTATTCGCAAGGGCTGTTGTTTTCTAGTTCATATGGTTCAGCAGCGGGACTAGCTTCTGTGATATTGGTAATAGGCAGTTTACCATTTTGGGAAGCAATTTTTGAGGCAAATACCCCATTGCGACTTTTGGAGCTAACAAACCCAAATAATGAGCTTTTGAGGCGACTGATGATAGAAGCACCAGGAACATATCATCATAGTTTGATTGTAGCGAATTTGGCAGAAACGGCGGCGTATGAAATTGATGCAAATGCGTCATTAGCGAGAGTAGGAGCTTACTACCATGATATTGGAAAATTAAAATACCCTTTGTATTTTAGTGAAAATCAGTCTGGGGAAAATCCGCATGACCAAATGGAGCCTTATAGTAGTACACAAATTATTACAGCACATACAACAGCGGGTGTACAAATGGCAAAAGAAAAAGGATTGCCAAAAGCGATTATCAATATTATACAGGAACATCATGGCAATTCCCTTGTAAAGTTTTTTTATTTTAAGGCATTAAAGCAGTATGGCGCAGAAAATGTCAAAGAGGAAGACTATCGATACCATAGCTGCGTGCCACAAAGTAGAGAAGCAGCCATTGTTATGATAGCGGATACTGCAGAGGCAGCAGTAAGGAGTATGCTGGGAAAAGGGAAAACATTGCAGGAAGTAGACGATTTTATTAAAACGTTGATAAAGGATAAATTAGATGATGGGCAGCTAGATAAAAGTGGTCTTGCAATATCTGATTTGGAAACGATACGAAAATCATTTATAGAAGTATTTAAGGGAATGTACCATGATAGGGTTGCCTATCCTAAAAAAGAAGAAATGGAAGAAGCAAAAAAACAGAAAAAAGTAGAACCAAAGATAGAGCAGGGGGAAAACAAAGCATGACACTATATGTAGATAATAGAACAGCATTTGAGTGGGACGAAAAGTGGGAAGAAATTGTCAAAAAAGCGGTACGGACAAGCCTTGATTATGAAGAATTTGGAAAAGAGGATAATTTTGAATGTGAAATCAGTGTTTCTATTGTAACGAATGAAGAAATACAAAAATTAAATAAAGAGTTTCGGAATATTGATAGAGCAACAGATGTACTTTCTTTTCCTCAGTTGAGCTTTGAGGAGGGAGAAGTGCTTGACTATAATGAAAAGGACGAGTTAGTACTGGGGGATATTGTGATTTCTATTGATAAGGCAAAAGAGCAAGCGGAAGAATATGGACATTCTTTGGAAAGAGAGATTGCTTTTTTGACCGTACATAGTATGTTGCACTTAATGGGCTATGACCATATGGAGACAGAAGAAGAAATAGAAATGCGACAAAAACAAACGGAAATATTGCAAAAGGCTGGGTTTGGAGTGTAAGGAGGGAAAAATTTATGACGGATAGAGAATTGATTGAGCAAGCAAAAGAAGCATTACAAAATGCCTATGTACCTTATTCCCATTTTAGAGTAGGTGCAGCATTGTTGTCAAAAAATGGTACAGTTTTTAAGGGCTGTAATATAGAAAATGCGAGTTATGGGGCGACTTGTTGTGCAGAAAGAACTGCTGTTTTTAAGGCAGTTTCGGAGGGAGTAAAAGAATTTGAAAAAATAGCGATTGTGTCAGATAGTAAAAAATTGACATCACCTTGTGGCATTTGTAGGCAGGTACTTTTGGAATTTATGCCAGAGGGAGTTGTGTTGTTAGAAAATGAAAAAGGGGAAATCAAAACCTATAAGGTAAAAGAATTGTTACCAGTTGGTTTTACGCTGTGAGGGTAGGCAAAAAAATATGAAAAAGATATTTCAGTGGAATTGGCTAAAACGTTTTTTGTCTGTAGAGGAAGAAAATAAAAAAGTAGAAATAGTTGTTTCTCTTTCTGTACAGGAAGTCATAGAAAAGCTGTGCTTGTGGGGGGAATGTGATAAAGAGACAACAGATATGAGTAGTGTTTCACTAGAAAATGGACAAGAAGTGTTGACAGTAGTAATTGATAAAAATGATGTTGCATTGTTGGTAGTGGCTGAGCAGCAGGAGCAAGGCGCAAAAGTGTATCTTTCCGTAAATGAAATGATAGAAAATAGCGAAAATGTAGAAAAGTGTCTAAAAGAGGCTTCTGATGTGTTGTTGCAGTACGTAATAGAACTAGAAGAAGTAGAAGAAGTAGAACAGGATAAAATATAGTAAAGGGGTGAAAACATGGCAGAAAAGACTTGGGAGATATTAGAGGGAGCTTGTTATAGCTGTAGAAAGTGTAAACTGTGTGAGACAAGGCACAATGTTGTCATTGGAAAAGGAAATAGAAATGCGGATATTATGTTTATTGGAGAAGGACCAGGAGAGCAAGAGGACTTGCAAGGAGTGCCATTTGTAGGGCCAGCAGGGCAGCTTTTGGATAAAATGCTAAAAGCGATTGATTTGACGCTAGAAGATGTGTATATCGCAAATGTTGTGAAGTGTAGACCACCTTTTAATAGAGACCCTGAGGAGGAGGAGCAGGAAGCGTGTTTAAATTATTTGCGCTATCAGCTTGTGCTAGTAAAGCCCAAAATCATAGTTTGTTTGGGAAGAATTGCAGGAACAGCAATTATATCACCTACCTTTAAAATTACAAAGCAAAGGGGGCAATGGCTAGAAAGAAAAGGCTATTGGATTACTTCTACATTTCACCCATCAGCATTGTTGAGAGATGAAACCAAAAAGCGCCCAGCATGGGAAGATTTTAAAAGTATACAACAAAAACTAATAGAATTAAATGGAGAAAAACAGGATATATAAAGAATAAGGAGGAGTTGTTTTGCAAAAAAAATTTCAGTCAGGATTTGTTTCATTGGTAGGAAGACCAAATGTTGGGAAATCGACACTGATGAACCACTTTATTGGAGAAAAAATTGCCATTATATCAAATAAACCACAAACAACTAGAAATAAAATTACAAGTATTTTGACAAGGGATAACTTTCAGTGTATTTTTATTGACACACCAGGGATTCATAAACCGAAGCATAAACTAGGGGAATATATGGTAAAATCAGCCGAAAATGCACTCAATGAAATTGATGTTGTGTTGATGTTGATTGAGCCAACAGAAAAGGTATTAGAGAAAGATAAATATGTAATGGAGTATTTAAAAAATGTTAAAACACCTGTGATATTGGTTATCAATAAAATTGATACAATAGAAAAAGAAAAATTGTTTCAAGTGATTGATAACTATAGACAAATCTATGATTTTGCAGAAGTTGTGCCTATTTCCGCTATAAAGGGACAAAATACACAAGAATTGCTTGAAGTCATACAGAAATACTTGCCAGAAGGTCCTCAATATTTTCCAGATGATATGGTAACAGACCAGCCAGAAAGACAAATTGTGTCTGAAATCATAAGAGAAAAGGCATTGCATCTTTTGCAAGATGAAATACCACATGGTATTGCGGTAGAAATTATGTCTATGAAAAAAAGAGCAGATAAAAATTTAGTAGATGTGGAAGCAACGATATATTGTGAAAAAGAGTCCCATAAGGGCATTGTGATAGGAAAGCAAGGCAATATGTTAAAAAAAATAGGTTCACGTGCTAGGATTGATGTAGAGAGATTGCTTGGCTCACCAATTTATTTACAACTGTGGGTAAAAGTAAAAAAAGATTGGAGAGATAGCGACTTTTTGCTTAAAAACTTTGGTTATGACAGTAGAAATATATAATATTTTGTTGTTTTGTCGTTTTTTGCCAGTATAGATTGCTTAAAATCGTAAAAAAATAAAAGAAAACACAGTACAAAAGGAGCATACGGATATGAAACAGCTATTGTATTGGAAAAAGTTTGCAAAAAGTGGGAATGTGTTTGACTATTTGGAATATAAAACGGCAGAAAAGCGAAATAAAGAAATGACAAAGCAAAATATCAAAAGAATAGAAATGTAGGTGTCATATTGGGAACAGAGGTAATTAGGGGTATTGTAGTAAAAGAAATGCCGAAAGGAGAGACGAGCAAACAACTGATTGTTTTTGCGAAAGGTATGGGAAAAGTATGGCTAACAGCGAGGGGAGCAAGAAAGCAAAAGAGTAAATTACTTGCAGGAACGCAGTTGTTTAGCTATTGTGACTTTCAGGTGTATGAGAGTAAAAAATACTACTATGTAGAGCAAATTGACATCATAGAGAGCTTTTACGACTTGAGATTAGATATTGATAAATTTTCACAGGCAGTTTATTTGTTGGATTTGGTAGAAAAAACGGCAGTCATAGGAATGGAGCAGAATAATGTTTTGCAGTTGCTTTTAAAGACATTGCAGGTACTTGCAAAAGGGAAATGTGAACCAAAGTTAGCAAGTTGTATTTTTGAGATTAAATTTTTGCAAATGATAGGAATTATGCCAAATCTGACAGAAAAGTGTTGTATTTGTGGAAAACAGGCAGAGCAATACTTTCATGCTGTAGCTGGAGGAATGGTGTGTGCTGAGCATAAAAGGGGAAGTAGAACACTGTCACAGGGGGCAAAGAGCGCTATGCAGTTTGTGTTTTCGCAATCCTTTCAAAATATGTTTCAGTTTACCGTTTCGGCAGAGGTGATGAAAGAATTGCATAAAATTTTGGAAGAATATATTGCAGTACATATCAATATGCAGTTGCAGACGAGGGACTTTATCAAAAAAATAGAGTGACAAAAAAGAGTGACAAAAAATATCACTTTCAAAACTAAAAACATCAATGGAATAAGATAGCACTCGTATTTTTTTGAAAATTGGTGACAAAAATGATACAAAGTGACAAAAAAGTGATAAATTCAAAAAAAATTTGTCACCGAGAAAAGCCAGTCATAGCAAGGCTTTCCGTACTTTGATGACAAAAGTGATAAAAAATATATAAAGTAATATATAAAATTAAAAAATATATATATAATATAATAATACGCTGTGTAGCGAATGAACTCGAAAAATTTTGTCACTTTTATCACTAGGGGATACTGAGGAGAGAGTGTGGATTTTATGGTTCTAGTTTATTACCACATTCTGGGCAGTATTGAGGGAGCTTTTCTCTTGTAGAAATATGCTGACCACAAATGGGGCAATGACAGAATACAAGTGACTGTGCAATATTTAATAAAATAGTTATAAAACCGATTGCGGCTAATATGCCTTTGAGCGGAGAGGATTGGTGGGTGGCAATCAAAAGAAGAATAATGCTAAAAAAACCACCAGTGTTTAGTAAGTAATAGCTTTTTTTGTAATCCATATGGTGTTGTCCTCCTTTTTTATATTTTTTATAAGTATAGCATAGTGTAGTGCGTTTTTCTAGTAAAATAATAAAAAAGCTCTCATAAAAAAGTGAGAGCTTTTTGTATTTTATAAAAATGGATTATTCAATTGATCCTTCCCCGCCCATTAAA
>CAMXTM010000076.1 GCA_947246775.1 uncultured Clostridium sp.
CTAAATTCATAATTTTCTCCAGAATTGTTTTGATATTTTCCACCAGCATATAACTCGCAAAATACAAGTTCCCAGTTGTATCGTTCTTCTTTTGGGTTATAGTCCACAGGTATACCACGACCATAATCTTTTATAGAAACAGAATAGTCTTTGTAACGAGTTACTTCTATCAAAGAACCATAGCCCTCTCTTGCCTCATCAATAGAATTAGAAAGTATTTCAAATATAGAATGCTGACAGCCCTCTAAACCATCTGAACCAAAAATAACACTAGGACGAAGACGAACTCTATCAGCTCCCTTTAGAGATGTAATACTTTCATTATTATAATTTGTTTGATTTTCATTCATAACCATAACCTCAATTTTTAGAAATTCTTATAATTGAAAAATTTGCTTGTAATATAAAAAAGCGGTTAAATTTCAATTATGCTCGCTTTATAATGTATATGACATAATACAAAGTGTCAAGTAAAATTAGAATGATACATAGAAAAAAGCCATTGATTTCTCAACGACCTTTTTAGATAAACGGAGAAAGAGGGATTCGAACCCTCGGAGGTTTTCACCTCAACAGTTTTCGAGACTGTCACCTTAAACCACTCGGACATTTCTCCTTGTGTTTGTTGACAGTGGTAATTATACCAATAGAAATGAAAAAAATCAACTCTTTTTTATAGATTTGTTGTTATAATTCACAAAAAATGCGAAATATGATAAAAATTAAAAATATTTGTATAGAATAATAGATAACTTTTTGATATTGCAATTCATAAATCATTGTATTATAATACTTTTTAAATACAGTATATTTATATTCAAATATATAAAAGGAATATAGAAGCATTTTTGTTATAAAATTGATAGAATAATATTGTTCCATTTTATTGATAGAAATACTATATTACTCCAAAAATATAAAATAAATTAAAAAAATAATAGGTAAAGGGGGTTTATATATGTATTGTTCTAACTGTGGGAAAGAAGGAAGTGGAAAATATTGTGCTGAATGTGGGGGTCTTCTTGTAGAGGGAGAAGACGAACAACAGAAAAAACAATATATTGAACCACCTCGCAAACCCCTTGAAACTGATGTATCAGAATATGTTAATGGTTATTCTATTAACATGACAGAAGTAATGGAACATTACGAAAGAGATAAAGAATATGGTATTGAAGTTCTTGCTTATTATTCTGGTATCAGTTTACAAGAAGCAGAAACATATATTAACAATAAGTTAAATAAAGAAGACAAAAAGAAAAAAGGCTTATTCGCTAGATTAAAAAGAATATTAATTGAAAAAAATATTTTAAAAGAAGATAACAAAACAAATAGTGTTTTTCCATTTCAACCAAAGCCTAGACCACGTGTAAAAACAGATTTTTTAGAAGTAGATGATAAAAATGTTGTTACATTTCGCAGTGTTGACATGATGTTTAAAGGAACACTTGTAAAAAAATCTAAGAACAATAAATATGTTATGGCAGTTGGTTCTTATGGTAAAAAAGTACCAGTAGATTGTTATGTTTTTTTTAATAGAGAACGTGCTTTATACAAAGTGATTACAGATTTGCCTTATAAAGAAGCATGGGTAACAAATACAGGAGCTTTTTCTTTATTGATGTCTGATGAAAAGTTTTATTTATATGATTTTGGACAAAAAGAGCCTACTCTAGTAGAAATAAAAGATGAAGAAACACAAATTATTACAACTTATTTTTGTGAACCACTTACAATATTACTTTATAAAAAAGATGGCAAATATTTTCTTTCTATTTATGACACACATGAGGGGAATTTTATAAACAAAAAGTATTTTGACATGGAATCTGAACAAATTTTAAAAAGCACTATACAAGTAATAAATAATATAATTCAATTACAGTTTCCTTGTGGATTATTATTGCAATATGATTTTAAAGGAAATGCAATCAATTTGCAGGAAGAAAAGAGTACATTAAATCGTTTATATTATCCTATTGCATATGTGAATAATGCTGTAGATAAAATAGAAATGCTTCGACAAGACGAAACTCTTTTAGAAGCAAGATTACGTGAAATTAGAGCTTTATTTGAACTTGCTATTGAAAAAGTAGGAGATATGTATTGGTGCTATGATAACTATGCTTGTTTTGAAGCAGAATTTGGCGATATAGCTTTAGCAAAAAAATATTTATTAAAAGCAGAGAATAGTCAAAACATTAGAAATGCAAACTTATATAAAACTTGTGGTCAATTTGCTTTAAAAAGAGATAAAAAGGATTATGCCCTAGAGTTTTTTGAAAAAGCAATTCATTTTAAAGTTGATACAGAAACAATTCAACTATACAAAACGTTAAAACAAGAATTAGTTGAGCAAGAAGCACAAAGAAAACAATCTAAAAAATTATCTTCTTTGTTTAAAAAAGAAAAAGAAGCAGAAGCAGATACAAAATCAAAAGAAAACGAAAAGTCAAAAGAAGCAGATAAAAAAGAAATAGATAAGAAAGAAGAACAAAGAACAAACAAAAAAAATAATAAAAAATCTCCTATGGAAGCATTTTTACCAGATGATGTATTAGAAGAAGAATTAAAAATGCAAATGCAAGAACTAGAACAAGAGCAAGAGACTCAAAATATAGAACAAATAGAACCAATAGAAGTAGAAGAAATACAAATAGAAGAAAAAGAGGAACCTGAAGAATCGGATTTTGAAAGAAGAAGAAAGGCGAGAGAAGAAATGCGTTCCAGACACAGACAAAGAAGAAAATCTGGACAAAAAACAGAGGAGTAAATAAATGGAAAAAGAATTATTAGATCGTATCAATGCTTTGGCAAAAAAACAAAAAACAGAGGGATTGACAGAACAAGAAATACAGCAAAGAGATTGTTTGAGACAAGAATACTTAAAACAATTTCGAGCAGGTATGAAAAATATATTAGACAACACATATCTTCAAAAAGAAGATGGCACACTACAAAAATTACACAAAAAATAGCCCCTTATTTATAAAGGGGCAAGTTTTGTTTTATATTAGCTGATAAAACAAATTTTTTATTGTTCTGAAATTGTTTTTGCTAAAGAACGCAATTCAGATTCTGTTCGTAAATGAGAACCTCTTTCTTTTACTTCTAGTTTGGAATGGAGTGATAAATTGTTATAAAATTTTTGAGCAGAGTCGCAGTTTAATAATAAATCAGCTAAATTTTTGTACGTTTTATGCATATGAATTCCTCCTTGCAGCTTGTTATTTTTCGCATGAGTGTGTAATCAAACATTGTTCCCATAAATACTGGGTTTCATGTTTTAGACAGTGGTGCTGCCTCACATATAGAATGTGCAAAAAATCGTTTTTTATACAACGTTTTTAATATGGTAAAATAAAGGAGAAATTTTTTATGTTAGAACAATATAAAACAATAATAAAACAAGGACAAGCAGAAATAATAGAAAAAAAATCTCGTTTTGTTGCTACAGTATGTCCCATTAAAACAGAAGAACAAGCAAAAATATTTATTGAAGATTTGAAAAAAAAATATTGGAATGCGACACATAATGTATTTGCTTATCAAATTGGTGAGCGCAATGAAATACAACGTTTTAGTGATGATGGCGAGCCACAAGGTACGGCTGGTATGCCAGTATTAGATGTTTTACAAAGGGAAAATATTAAAAATGTTGTGATTGTTGTGACAAGATATTTTGGCGGTACACTTTTGGGAACAGGTGGATTAGTAAGAGCTTATGGAAAGGCTGCAAAACAGGGTTTGCTTTCTGCTGGTATTTGTGAAGTCACTTTATACAAAAAATATCATGTTACTGTATCTTATACGGATTCCGGAAAAGTACAATATGAGATACTACAAAATGGTTATGATTTATATGATACTCTTTATGCAGAAAATGTTACTTATATTGTATTAGTAAAAATTGGACAAGATAATGCTTTTTTAAAAAATATAGTAGATGTAACATCAAATCGTGCAGAAATAAAAGAACATGATACTTTTTATGCTACATGGCTAAATGATAAATTAGAAATAATAGAAAACTAATGTTATTTGACTGTGAATACACAGATAAATATATTTTGAATCAAAAGAATTTTAAGGAGGATTTTTATGTCAGGACATTCTAAGTTTGCAAACATCAAACACAAAAAAGAAAAAAATGATGCTAAAAAAGGTAAAATTTTTACTATGTTAGGTAGAGAAATTGCGGTAGCTGTAAAAGCTGGTGGCCCAGACCCTGCTAACAATGGAAAATTACGTGATGTGATTGCAAAAGCAAAATCAAATAATATGCCTAATGATACAATTGATAGAAGCATTAAAAAAGCTGCTGGTGGCGGTGATGATGTAAATTATGAAACAGTTGTATATGAAGGCTATGGTCCAAATGGTGTTGCTATTATTGTAGAAGTATTAACAGACAACAGAAATAGAGCAGCCGCAAATGTAAGAAATGCTTTTACAAAAGGTGGCGGCAATATGGGTACAACTGGTTGTGTATCTTTTATGTTTGATGAAAAAGGCTTAATTGTTGTAGATAAAGAAGAAGTAGAAATAGACGAAGATGAAATTATGCTTTTAGCAATTGATGCGGGTGCAGAAGATGTTGCCTCCGAAGAAGATAGCTATGAAATTACTACAGCACCAGATGACTTTTCAGCCGTAAGAGAAGCATTAGAACAAGCTGGTATTGCTATGGCAAGTGCAGAAGTAACTATGATTCCACAAACATATACAGCGTTAACAGGTGCAGAAGAAATTAAAAAAATGAATAGAATATTAGATTTATTAGATGATGATGATGATGTACAAAATGTATATCATAATTGGGACGAATAAATAATATTAAAACATTCCCCTTGTTCTAAAATAGGAGCAAGGGGTTTTTGTTTTTTATTTGGTAATAATAGTTAAAATATATTGTTATATTGTAATATATCGCTGCATAAACTAAAAATAGTAAATATTATTTTTATAGAATACATATAATAATCATATAATTTTCGGGGAGAAATGAATATGTCAAATCAACAAAATAGATTAACGATGTCTTGTATTAAAAATTCTACACAAGCTGAAAATAAATCTCTTATTATACGCTCTGTTATAACTGCTTGTGATTTTGGTACAATAGCAGAAGAAGAATGCAATGGAGAAATTAGAATATTTGAAAAAAATCTTTTGAGCAGTACCACAAATTATATACTTATATTAGTTGAAATTGATAAAAAAAATACATTAGCTGTAATATATGAACAACTTGACGATTTTTGTGATGTATCTTCTGTACTTGGACGTTATTATGAAATTGTAGAGGTAGAATTTATATTAGACCCTATTTCAAAAAATACGTTAATACTATTTCAAGAAAAAATAGATATGACGACAGGAATATATGAAACATCAGATTATTTAAAGGGATATTTATGGAATGGTAACTTTTATTCTCAAGTATTAAATACACCATTTAATATTAAAGCTTACTGGAATAATGCTTGGATAGATTGCAATAGTCAAAATAAATTATGGGAAAAAGCTGCCCAAAACTGCAATTACACATGGAATAATGTTGATAAAATTGTATTATATATTTATAAGTCACAGGAATATAGCATATCAAATGTTGAAGAAAGTGTTAGTTTACCGGAAGAAAAAACATTTCAGCTTGTAGAAAGTCGTTTTGTTGTAGAAACATTTAGCTGGAGTTCTAAGTGGGATTGTTTTATTCTTTACGAAGGAAAACAAAAATCAACAGGAGAAGATGTAGCTGTTATTCATGATCTAAATAATTATGTATATTCTATTGTTGAGAATGTTTCTCCACAATATGTAGTTCGTACATTAAATAATGAACATTTAGTCATATCTCAAGAAGAATTAGAGTTAGTATAATTTATTTTTAGCTATTTATTTGCTTTATTATCAGATAAATAGCTTTTTTATTTGCAAAGTAAAAAAAGTAAAGTATAAATCATTATGATATAACAAATAAATATGTTGAAAAATGCTCTTTTTATGTTATAATTAGTATAAGTATTGTACTATAAAAATAAACTAAAGGAGGTTAATATTTATGGTAAATTTATCAGCAGAAGAATTAGCTGCATTAAAAGGTGAAGGATTTTTATTGATGAAAGACAAAGAACAATTTGTTTTGCGTATTGTATTTCCAGCAGGTCTTGCAACAGCAGAAGATTTAAGAAATGTTGCAGCATTAGCTGAAAAATATGGCAAAGGAATTGGTGCAATTACAGTTCGTTTAAACATCGAAATTGTAGGTATTCCTTATGAAAATATTGCACCAATGAAAGAAGAAATGGACAAACTTGGCTTAATTTATGGTGGAACAGGTGCAAGAGTACGCCCTCTTGTATGTTGTAAAGGAACAGTATGCAAATTTGGTTTAGTAGATACACAAGCTATTTGTAAAGAACTTCATGACAAATTTTATCCAATGAATTTACCACATAAATTTAAAATTAATGTTACAGGCTGTCCAAATAACTGTGCAAAAGTACAAATCAATGATTTAGGATTTATGGGAGCTCCAAAGGGTAGATTAAGAGTATTTATTGGCGGCAGATTTGGCAGAGAATCTATGATGGGAGAAGAAATTTGCAGAATTGAAGCAGATAAGGCAGTAGAAGTAACTACAATTTGTACTGATTTCTTTAAAGCACATGGCAAACCAAAACAAAGATTTGGTAATTTGTTAGATGAGATGAAAGATACTCAAGAATATGCAGATTTTATTGCATCTCTTAAGGCATTAGCAGCAGTATAAAAAAATTGAAGCCTCGTATTTTGCGAGGCTTTCTTTCATAATTGTAAAAAGGTGGTGTAAAAGATGTTACCAAAACCCATATGGTTTGAAGATAATAAAGTAATGATATTAGACCAAACACAATTGCCTGAAAGTTGTGTGATAAAAGAAATTAAAACAGAACAAGAAATGTGGCAGTCTATCAAAAAGTTAGAAGTAAGAGGAGCGCCAGCAATTGGATTGGCAGGTGCATTTGGTGTTTATATTGGTATGAAAAATTGGGCAGAAACAGAAAATGCTGAAATAAATACTTTTTTATATAAAATGGTAGAAATTGGAGATTATATAGATACAGCACGTCCAACAGCAGTTAATCTGCATTGGGCAATAGAAAGAATGAAACAAAAAGGAAAAAAAATCTGGCAATACCACTTGCAAAGACAATATACATTACAGAAAATGGTAGAGGAATTGCTAAAAGAAGCACAAAAAATGCTTCAAGAAGATATTGATGCTTGCAAAGCGATAGGAGAATATGGTGCTGATATATTAGAAAATATACCAGATTTTAAAGCATTTTTGACGCATTGCAATGCAGGTGCTTTAGCAACGTCTATGTATGGTACAGCACTTGCTCCTGCATATATTATGAAAGAAAGAGGAAAAGAAATTAGTGTATTTTCTGATGAAACAAGACCACTTTTACAGGGTAGCCGTCTAACAGCATGGGAACTTTCTCAAAGTGGTATTCCTGTTACAACAATATGTGATAACATGGCTGGTGTTGTAATGAAAAATAAATGGGTACAAGCTGTTATTGTAGGAGCTGACCGCATTACTAAAAATGGGGATACTGCAAATAAAATTGGTACTTATAGTCTTTCCATATTGGCAAAAGAACACAATATACCATTTTTTGTTGCAGCACCACTTTCTACGATTGATTTTAGTATGGAAACAGGCGAGGAAATTCCTATTGAAGAAAGAGATGCTGAGGAGGTTCGTCATTTTGGAGAAAAGCAGACAGCACCTTCTGATGTATTGATATTTAATCCTGCTTTTGATGTTACGCCAAATCAAAATATTACTGCTATTATTACAGAAAAAGGGGTTGCTTATCCTCCATTTTCAGAAAGTTTAAAAGCGTTAAAAGATGGCAAAAAAAATAAAAATACAACGAATATATTAGAAATGCAAAGGCAAGTTTTAAAAACTACAAAATCTGTAGTAGCTTCTGGGCTTGTTTCTGGAACATTTGGAAATATTAGTATGATAGATAGAAAACAAGGGCTTGTAGCAATTACACCATCTGGCGCTTCTTATGAAGATATGACAGAAAAGGATATTTGTATTACAGACTTAGAGGGAAACATCTATTTAGAAAATGGCAAAAAACCGTCTTCTGAATTACCTATGCACTTGGCAGTTTATAAAGCAAGAAAAGACATCAATGCCATTATACACACACATTCTATTTATGCAACAGTACTTGCTTCACAAGGAGAAAGTATACCAGCAGTATTGACAGAAATGGGATTAGCAGGTGCAGGAGAAATAAAAGTTGCAAAATATGCTCCTCCTGGAAGCAAAAAATTAGCAAGTAAGACAGTAAAAGCACTTGATAAAAATTATGCTTGTTTATTAGCAAATCATGGTGTTGTTGCAGGAGCGCAAACATTAGATAGAGCTGCTATGATAGCTTCTATTGTGGAGGAGGGCGCACACGTTTATTATTTAGAAAGACAATCTCAGAGAGTTTCTATTGTACCAAAAGAGGCATATGAAGCTGTTTTTAAAGCGATGCAAGAATATGGAAAATAAAGGAGTAGTAAAACATGAATCTTTTGACAGTAGAAAAACTGCATAAAAGTTTTGGAA
>CAMXTM010000077.1 GCA_947246775.1 uncultured Clostridium sp.
GATATATAGTAAAAATGACGAAAAAGATTTATTCCTAAAAAAATAGTAAAAAAGGGAACAGGCATATTATATTTGCCTTTACTACACAAAAATATTGCTCGCACGGCAGAAAACAAAACAGTTGAAAACACACAGCAAGAAACAACACAAGAACAAAATACTACACAACAATTATGAGGTGAATTATTATGTCAAATTGGGAAAAAAATCTTCGTCAAATAGAGCCTTATGTTCCTGGCGAACAATCTAAAAATAAAAATATTATCAAATTAAATGCCAATGAAAATCCTTATCCGCCCTCACCTAAAGCAATTGAGGCACTAAAAAATTTTGATGGTAATACGCTGCGCTTATATCCTAATGCGTCTTCTTACCAATTAAAAGCTGCTATTGCAAAACATTTTAATTTAAGAGAAAGTCAAATCTTTGTAGGAAATGGTTCTGATGAAGTCATTGCATTTGCTTTTATGGCTTGTTTTAACTCTCCAAAACCAATCTTATTCCCTGATATTACTTACTCTTTTTATCCTGTTTGGTGTTCTCTATTGCAAATAGACTACAATACCATACCTTTAGATGAAAATTTTTGTATCAATGTAGCAGATTATAACAGAGATAACGGTGGTATTATATTGCCAAATCCCAATGCTCCTACTGGTATGGGACAAACCAAAGAAAATATTATACAGCTTTTAGAACAGAATCAAGATTCTATTGTTATTATTGATGAAGCTTATGTTGATTTTGGTGCATATTCTGCTATAGAATTATTAGACAAATATCAAAATCTTTTAATTGTACACACCTTTTCAAAATCTCGCTCCCTTGCTGGCATGAGGGTTGGTTTTGCCATGGGTAATGAAAAAATAATACAAACATTAGAAGCAGTCAAAAATTCTTATAACTCCTATACTATGGATAGCGTTGCACTTGAAGTTGCTACTGCCTCTATTACAGACAAAAGTTATTTTAATGAAATTTGTCAAAAAATAATTGCTACAAGAGAACGCTCAGCAAAAGCATTAGAAAATATGGGATTTAAGGTATTTGAAAGCCAGTCCAATTTTTTATTTGTGACGCACAAAACAGTAAACGCAAAACATATTTTTGAAACACTAAAAGCAGATAACATATTTATAAGATATTTCAATTTACCTCGTATTAACAACCACTTGCGTATTACAGTGGGTACAGATGAACAAATGGATATTCTTTTACAACATATCTCTAAAATTGTATCAGAATAATGGTAAAAGGAATGAAATATTTATGGCTTATTCTTTAATAAAACCCAAAATTAATACTGAAATACAACTATCTGCTTTAAATATATAATTCAACTATTATTACAGTATAAACAATTTAAATCAATTACTTAAATAGTATAAATTAAGTTCCATAAATAACATTCTGGACAGAATGTTAGAGATTGTTCATTCTAAATTAATTCTTATATAGTAAAATCCGCTACCAGTTAAAAAATGGTAGCAGATTTTACGTTATATCAAGCCAAAATATTTTTCAAAAAAGTCTTTTAACTTATCAATGACAGTTTGTTTTTTTAAAGCTCTGTTTGATAGTGTTAATTCCATCATCTTTAAAACAATTTTTTAGATACTTACTATATTATCTATTTTTATTTTTTAGCAATAACTGACATTCTAAATAAAAATCAATAAAATTATCAAATGCTATTAGTTGTTGTTCTTCTAAAGTATATAATAAATCTTTCAATTTTATATCATAATATGTCTCATCATTGGGGTTATTTGAATATTTTAATAAATAATCATGAAACAAATCATCTAATGATATACCTAAAATATCAGCAATTATTCCAATTTTTTCAATATTAAATATATTTTTACCATTTTCAAAAACACTCAATGAACTTTGAGGAACACCTGCTTTTTGAGCTAAAACTTTTTGAGATAGTTTTTTACGATTCCTCAATTCTCTTATCTTTTTTCCTATTTGTACACTATCATACATATTTGCTCACCTCATTTATGAAATGCTATAAATTCTGTTAATGCTTTATAAATAAACTGTCTTTCAATAGAATTTAAAGAATTTATTTTATTTAATATTTCATGAACAATAGCTTGGTCTTTTTTCAATTTTAATGAACTATCATCTAAACCAATTTTAAAAAAATTTGCTATACTTAATGCAACTTCTACAGAAGGCGCTTTTATTCCTCGTTCGATTTCTCCCAAGTAAGAATGTGTAATATTTAATTCTAATGATAAGCCTACCAAAGTAAAATGTTGATTTTCTCTCATTTTTCTGATTGTTTTTCCAAACAATTTCCTATCAAACATGGTTTTCACCTCTAATAAATATAAAAAATATACATATAGTGATTATCTTAAAAATGCTACACCATAGCAATAACAAAAAAGACCTTGAGAATTTCTCTCAAAGTCTTTTTTTATTTTACAAGCAATTACTCTATAGGTAATACTGCTCCTTGATATTTTTCTACAATAAAATCTTTGATTTCATCGCCTTTTAATACGTCTACCAATTTTTGTAACTCTGGTCTACTTTCACTGCCCTCTTTTACTGCGATAATGTTAGGATATGTTTGTGCGCCAAGGGAATCTTCTTCCTCTTTTGCCAAAGTTTCATTGACATCTAATCCTGCACTAATAGCATAGTTTGCATTGATAACTGCTAAATCAACATCTTGCAAAGAACGAGGCAACTGCGCTGCTTCCATTTCAATAATATCTAAATTGTGAGGATTTTCTAATATATCTAATTTTGTTGCTGTAATACCTGCATCAGCATTGATTTTTAAAAGACCATTTGCTTCTAACAAAAGCAATGCTCTTGCTTCGTTTGTTGTATCATTTGGTACAGCAACTTTTGCGCCATCTGGTACATCTGCTAAAGCTGTTGTTTTTCCACCATAAATGCCCATAGGCTCATAGTGTACATTTCCGATAGATACCAAATGTGTGCCTTGTTCTTCATTAAATGACAACATATATGGTTCATGTTGGAAATAGTTTGCGTCTAATTCTCCGCTTTCTAATGCTGTGTTTGGTTGTACATAGTCTGAAAACTCGATTATTTCCATATCAACGCCCTCTGCTGCAAGTGCTTCTTTTGCTTCCTGCAATATTTCAGCATGAGGTGCTGGAGATGCGCCTACTTTAATTTTGACAGTTTCTCCCTCTGTTTCTGCTGGTGCTTCTCCCTCTGTTCCTTGTTGGTCATCTGCTGGAGTGTCTGATGATGCACCGCCACCACAGCCTACTAATGCTCCCATAGCTAATACACTACCCAACAATACTGCGAATACTCTTTTTTTCATTTTCTTTTTTCCTCCCTTAAAAATTAAAAAGTTTTTTATAATCTTTTATCGCTTATTGTAGCGATTTTCATGCCTACCTCTTGCATAATTTGCACAATTACCACAAGAAGTATGACAGTGATAAACATAATATCTTGCTGGTACCTATAATATCCATAGTTCATAGCGATAGCACCCAAACCGCCACCGCCAACAATACCAGCCATAGCAGAATAACCTAATATGGTTGTAACAGAAATTGCTGCACCTACCAAAAGAGATGGCTTTGCCTCTGGCAAAAGCACTTTAAACATAATTTGAAAAGGTGACGCTCCCATTGATTCTGCTGCCTCAATGACACCTCTATCTACTTCTTTTAAAGAAGATTCTACCATACGAGCGATAAAAGGTGCTGCTCCAATTACCAATGGCACAATCGTTGCCTTTGAACCAATTGTAGTTCCAACAATTGTTCTTGTTACTGGCATAACTGCTATCAGTAATATCAAAAATGGTACAGAACGCACCACATTGACTACACATCCTCATACTTTATTTATCCAAATAATAGGTATTTTTATGTCAAACAATCCAAATAGAGAAATCCTAAAAAATCCTTCTTTATCTGTAGATACCAGCGCCAATCCCAAAGGAAGTCCTATAATATACGACATCAGTGTAGAAATCAGTGTCATATAAAGCGTTTCATAGATTCCGACACCAAGTACCTGCAACATACCCTCTTTAAACATATGCTCTCTCCTTTCTTCTATTATATCAATTCTGACAGTTGTTCAAATTTTACATCTTGTGTTTCCAAATAAGCAATCATTTTTTTTGCTGTGCGCTCATCTGGTGGAAGTTGTACAATTAACTGCCCATATGCCTGCCCATCAATATTTTTTGTATTCGCATACATAATATTGACTACATCTTTACATTCTAATATCATATTTGCTAAAACAGGTTTAAAAGAGTTTTCTCCCTCAAAAACAATCCTGCAATATTTTTTATTTGTATCATCAAACTGTGTTTTCGGTTTACTATCGCTATATACAAGCTGTTTGCCTATACTAGACTTTGGTGCTGTAAATATTTTTTCTACTGTACCAATTTCTGCAATTTTACTACTATCTATAATTGCTACTCTTTGGCAAATTTCTTCAATAACGCTCATTTCATGCGTTATCACTACAACAGTAATACCTAATCTTTTATTGATGTCTTTTAGTAATTTTAAGATACTTCTTGTTGTATTGGGGTCTAAGGCACTGGTTGCTTCGTCACAGAGTAGCACTTTGGGGTTTGTTGTCAATGCCCTTGCGATTGCTACCCTCTGTTTTTGTCCTCCTGAAAGCTGTGAGGGGTAGGAATTTTTTCTTTCTTCCAATCCTACAATCTCTAAAAGTTCTTCTGCTCTTTTGATTGCCTCTTCTTTTTTTGTACCCGCAATTTCAAGTGGAAAGCAAACATTTTCCAGTGCTGTTCTCTGCATCAGCAAATTAAACTGCTGAAATATCATACCCATAGAACGCCTTGCCAATCTTAGTTTTGCAGGGCTTAATACTGTCAAATCTTGCCCATCAAAGATTACTTGCCCCTCTGTTGGTCTCTCTAATAAATTAATACATCTTACTAAGGTACTCTTTCCAGCACCGCTCATGCCTATAATGCCAAATATTTCCCCTCTATTGATTTTTAAATCAATTTTATCCAATGCGTGTACAACACCATTTTTTACTTTAAATGACTTACTCATTTCTTTTAGTTCAATAATTACATTCTCCTGCTCCATACCTTACCACCTCAAATCATTTTCCCACTCGTTTACTCTTTACTACAGGCTGGAAATTCGCCGATTACTTGTATTTTTCCAATCATATGTTTCTGAAATGTTTCTAATTCTTCTGCTAAAATCCATAGTTCTTTATGATAGTGTTTGCCAACTGTATGTACTTCAAATTGCATAACATATTTATCGTCAATTTCAAATTTTGTTACATATCCTTTGTGGTCATCATTCCATTTTACATTCCATGCAGCAATTTCTATCGCATATTCTTTATTTAAAACAGGATAAAAAATAGGCTGCTCTGGTAATCTTGGTGGGTATTTTGTATATCCACTTTGTTTTATCAATTCTAGTTCTTTGCTCCCAACTGGTCTATATAATATCATTTTTTTCTCCTACACTGATACTTAAAATAAATGTGTTATCAAACCACAAAAAAACTCTCTCCCTCTGGAAATATCCATAGGGACGAGAGCATAGCTTCGTGTTACCACCCTATTTTACCTTTATCTCACGATAAAAGCCTTATCAAGTGCGAGTTTTTTATCACTGACACTCTAACGCTATTACGGGCGTTCCCGTCATATCCTACTTACAACATTTGCTTTCAGTATGCAGCTCCAAGACCATATTCTGCTTTTTCCAAACCGTCCCTTTTCAGCTAAGCAGGACTCTCTGCTGATTCTTTCAAAGCATACTCTTTCTTTTCATCGCCTTTATAATTCTTAATGATATTCATTATACTTTTTTTATGCCATTTGTCAAGAACTTTTTTCTATTTTTCTATATCTATCCTGCTATTGCGCTATTTTTTGTTGAAACATAGGAAATACTATGATATGATTTATAAAATAGTTAAATTATATTAGGATTTTTGAAAGAGGGAATATCTATGAGAAAAGTTGTTTTATTTATTGCAATGAGCATTGATGGATATATCGCAGATAAAAATGGTAGTGTAGACTGGCTAAATGGGCAGGATAGTAAGGAAGATACGATAGACACATATTCCATATTTATAAAAGAGATTGATACAGTGATGATGGGCTGGAATACTTATTACCAAATTACAACTCAATTATCTCCTACAGAATGGGTATATAGCAACTTAACAACTTATGTCATTACACATAAAAAACAATGCTCGACAAATGAAATTATCTTTACAGAAAAAGACCCAAATGATATGATAAAAGAATTAAAAAGAAAAGAGGGAAAAAACATTTGGATTTGTGGAGGAGCAAACCTTGTTCAGCAACTTGTAAAAGCAGATTTGATTGATGAATACTATATTTCTGTAATACCAACTATTTTAGGTTCAGGGATTCGCCTTTTTGACACAGCACCAGATGAAATAAAATTAAAGCTAGTTTCTACTCAAAAGTATAATGGAATTGTTGAGCTAATTTACTCACGTAGATAATTTCAATTTCATAAATTTATACTATACTAATAATGATATAAATGAAACTTTTTTATAAGGAGTTATATTAAAATGAGTGCTTCCATTATTATATTAAAAGAAATTCAAACATTTTCCTACCTAGATATATTAAATGATGTTAAAACAGCAGCGCACAAATGCAATATGCACTGTATTTATGTAAACACACATTTTAACAATCATGAATTTGAGGATTTAGATGGCACATTGTCCGAAGTCGATGCCGAAACACTTCAAAAAAATTATCAAAATGGTATCTATACCAAACAATGCACCTTTCACATACGCAAACCAACAGAACTTTCCTATGACAGTTTTACTTGGTTAATTAACAATAAAAATTATTTTTGGGCATTGGACTTACAAAACTTAAGCAATGAATATGCGTTTGCCTTTCGCTTTTTAGCGCAATATTTTAAAAAGAATAAAAATGACTATTTATGGTTTGATGATGCTGATTGGTACTATTCTGCACAAGACATTATCAATCTTAGCAAACAGCCCTATTGTGCAGAATGGGCAAGCAAAAAACTTTCTATTCTCTAATACCTTTAAAAACAAAAAGCAAATGATTTTACTATTTTATTACCTTACAGTAAATCATTTGCTTTTTCCTATTTATGCATTTGTTGCCACAATATATCCTTTTCCATCTTCCTTTTTTTGTGCGTTCATACCCAGCATATTAGCCAAGTCTTCTATATTGATATACAAATCACCATCTACGGTATAGCACTGTGGTGAAACCGCTGCACCATCTACGGTAACATTATAATTGCTTTTTTTGGTAATATATTTTTGACTATTATCTAACAGCATTTCATTGCCTATTGCAGTATATTCTCCGCCTTTTATTAACTGCACTGTATTGGTTTTACTATCAAATTTTACCTCAAACTGTGCAGGCGTACCCATTACAACCGTTGCAAAATCTCTTAATTTTATATAATCCTTTCCCATAATCGTAATCATATTAGAAACAATTTCTTTTTGATTGACCATGACTCTACTAGACCAGAAAGGCGTTTTTTTCATATTTACTAAGTCTAAATCATAAGGTTTTATGTAATCGGTATAAATGCCATAGCAGCCTGCCTGCAACATCAATTTAAAGTCCAGCACTCTATTGACGGTATGAGCATACACCTTTATTCCCTTTGCTGTTAATTTTTGCACATTTTCCTTTGTAACCACTTCATAGTTAATGGTTACTACATCAATGCCATTTTCTGCACAAAATGTTGCTATTTCATCATAGTTTGGATTGGGTGTCTGATACAAGGTATATATCCAATTAGAAAAAGGATATATTTGTTTTACTGTTTCCAGCATATCTGTATGATATATCTGCACCACAATTCTATCTAATACTTTTTCCTGTCCTTTTGACTTTGCTATATTGACAATATCAGTAAACTGTTTTTGTATGGTTTGTTCATCTGTATATTTTGTATCTGTAATCAAATAAACATCTTCATACTCTGCCATTAAGTCCAAAAGCTGTGCTGCTGTAAGCGATGTATAGCGAAAATTGATTTTTTCATTACTAAAGCGTCCTACATTCATTTCTGTAGAACCGTTGACAGTTTGTTCTAAATTATAATAAGAATCTTGGTCAAAGTCATGTCTTACTACCAAAGTACCATCACTCGTTACATTAAAATCTGCTTCCATTACTTTGTAGCCATCACTCCAAGAATGTATAAATGCTTCTTTTGAATTGGTTTCTTTTTTGTCTTCAATCGCACCCAGTGCATGAGCAACCAACCTATTTTCATCATACCATTTTTGTTCTGCTCTGACAGGTACACACAAAAAGATTGTCGCAAATGCTACTGCGGTGACTTG
>CAMXTM010000078.1 GCA_947246775.1 uncultured Clostridium sp.
TGCTTCTTCTAACGTTTTCATAAATGCACCATTACCACATTTAACATCTAACACAATACCATCTGCGCCCGCTGCAATTTTTTTCGACATAATACTAGATGCAATTAGTGGAATACTTTCTACTGTTGCTGTAACATCTCTTAAAGCATATAACTTTTGGTCGGCTGGTGTCAAATTTTTACTCTGTCCCATAATGACTATATTGGACTGCTTCGCCCACTGCAATGCCTGCTCCTGTGTCACTTCTACCTTAAAATTTGGAATGGATTCCAATTTATCAATGGTACCCCCAGAAAAACCAAGCCCTCTACCACTCATTTTAACTACAGGTATACCAACAGAAGCAACAAGCGGTGCTAATATCAGTGTGGTAGTATCTGCAACGCCACCTGTACTATGTTTATCTACCTTAAATCCAGCAATCTCTGTTAAATCTAAGGTTTCACCAGAATTTGCCATTGCTAAAGTCAACTGCGCTGTTTCTTCCTCATCAAGACTTTGAAAATAAACCGTCATTAAAAAAGAAGAAATTTGATAGTCTGGTATTGTGCCATTTGTGACGCCTACTACAAACGCATCTATTTGCTCTTTTGTGAGCTTTTGTCCATTTCTTTTTTGTATCAGCGTATCTAAAAAATCCATTTTATTCCCTCCCTTACTGATATAATTGGCTATAAAGCAAAGGTTTTCTATCTTTTTTTAGCGGAAATTCTTCCCGATATTTTGTTACAATGCTATCGTCAATTTCTGCTACTACAAGTTCCTGACAAGGTTGTTTTGCCCAAGCAAGCACTTCTCCATAAGGGTCTATTATCATGCTATCACCGCTATATTCCAAGCCATCACCACTGCCGCAACGATTGACACCTAAAATATAACACTGGTTTTCAATTGCTCTTGCTTTTAAAAGTGAAATCCAATGACATCTTCTTGGGGAAGGCCAGTTTGCAATAACCGTAATGACATGACTTTTTGTAGAACACACTTGGAAAATCTCAGGAAATCTCAAATCATAACAAATTAAAGTAGAAAAAGGAATATCTTCGATTGTGCCAAATACCACTTGGTTGCCGCCAGTATAATATTTTGATTCTGCACCATAGGAAAAAGGGTGTTTGTTTAGCATAATACAGTGATTTTCGGACTTCTCTCCCTCTTTGATAATCAGCCCAAATATCATCGCCATATCATATTGCTTTGCTTTTTGTTGAAAAAATGCAATTGTAGGGGAATTTTGCAGAGTTTCGCCTTGCTCCTCTGTGTTCATAGAAAAACCTGTTAGTGTCATTTCTGGAAAAACAATTAATGCAGCGCCTTGTTTTTTTGCCTGCTCTATCATTTCACAACAGCGCTTTTTGTTTTTTTCTTTGTCTTCCCATGCAATATCTAATTGTGCCAAAGCAACTTTCATATTAGACCGACTCCTCTCTTTTTTATCCTATTTTACAAGAAAACACAAAAAGAAACAATAGAAACAGTGTGTAATTTTATGGTAGTCATATCAAATTTCTTATGGTATAATCATAAAAAACATACTTTAAGGAGGAATTATATTGAAACTGATTTCATGGAACGTAAATGGTCTTCGCGCCGTTATGAACAAAGGATTTGAAGAATTTTTTAATAGTGTAGATGCAGATTTATTTTCAATACAAGAAACCAAATTGCAGGAGGGACAAATAGACTTAACTTTTCCAAACTATCACCAATACTGGAACTATGCACAAAAAAAAGGTTACTCTGGTACTGCTGTATTTAGCAAAAAACAACCTCTTTCTGTCACATATGGCATAGGAATAGAAGAACATGACAAAGAAGGTCGCGTGATTACCTTAGAATTTGAATCATTTTATTATGTGACAGCATATACACCCAATTCCCAGCCAAAACAGGCAAGACTTGCCTACCGTATGCAGTGGGAAGATGCGATGCTTACCTATTTAAAAGAATTAGATAGTAAAAAGCCAATTGTTTATTGTGGAGATTTGAATGTGGCACATCAAGAAATTGATTTAAAAAATCCAAAAACAAATAGAAAAAATCCAGGTTTTACCGATGAAGAAAGAGGAAAAATGACAAACCTTTTACAAAGTGGTTTTGTAGATACTTTTAGATATTTTTATCCTACAGTAAAAGATGCTTACACTTGGTGGAGCTATCGGGCAAATGCGAGAGAAAATAACTCTGGTTGGCGCATTGACTATTATATTGTATCTGAAAAGCTTGTACCTCAGCTAAAAGGCGCAAAGATTCACAATGATGTCTTTGGCTCAGACCATTGCCCTGTAGAACTAGAAATAGAGTGTTAAGGGGGAATCTCTATGGAACGAAAATGCTTTCGCTGTGGTGAAAACATGATATTAGATTGCGATTTAAAAATTTATGAGGGTTCTGGTTCTCTTTTTACACACAAACAAGATTATTATGTATATAAAAATGGTGTCACAAATTGGGGTGATGAATTACTTGTTAGAATTGCTGTTTGCCCAAAATGTGGCTATTTAGAACCTTATATCAAAAATCCGAATCATTTACTAAAATAGCCCTGTTTTATAGCAGGGTTCTTTTTTGCGATTTTACTTTTATATTAAAGTGATATAAAAAAAATTTATTTGATTTCTTGTTCCAGTTCCATAAATTCTGTACAATCAAAAAATTCCCATAAAGAAATTTCTAAACCATCACAAATTTTTTTGATAGTAGAAATTGTAGGGTTTTTGCTTTGACCATTTATAATGTTGTTTAAGGTAGACTGTGTTATACCACAAATAATTGATAATTTGTTTACAGTAATCTTTTTTTTATTGCAAAAATATAGTATGCGCTTTGCTGTTGCTTCGCCTATCGTCAATATTTATCAGCCTTTCCACATGATTTAGAACAAAATAAAAAACACATTGCCTAAAAAAGGAATGTGCTTTTTAATGTGAGCAAGAAGATTCGAACTCCCGGCCTTCTGATCCGTAGTCAGACGCTCTATCCAGCTGAGCTATGCTCACAAAAATATTGTAATTTCAAACAAGGTTTATAATACTACAAGGCAAACAATTTGTCAACACTTTTTTTAAAAATTTACAAATAGAAACAAAGGCTATAAAAGTTTTTTAATGAATAAATACTTTACATTTTTTGAAAAATAATTTAACATGAAAAAAGATTGTCTATTAACAGATAGAAAAAGTAGAGATTGAAAAATAGTAGGAGAGATGAAATGAAATTTTTAAGAAGTATATTCAATAAGAGGATTCCGATAGCACATATTGTATCATTAATACTCATTTGTTATTGTTCTATTAAATTATCAGAAATTGTCATGTCATTGGACTTGGCAGCAACAGAAGAAGAAACGCTATTTTTTCAAGAAAATTTAGAAAACTATCCCTTTTTGTTTTGGCTGAACTGTATTCCGATATTTCTTTTGATACTGCTTTTGTATTTTATCACAAATCATACCCTGTTTAGTATTGGCATTTGTGGTGGTATTTTTTATAGTCTTGCTTTTGCCAATAGTATGAAAATAGAAATGCGTCAAGACCCTGTGCTTCCCTCTGATATTACATTGATAAGAGAAGTAGCAGGTATTGCACAAAATTTTGATGATGCAACATTAGAAGAAATAAAGTCAAAAGTATATTTATTTTTGATTGTGTTAGTATTGGCAATATTGCTTTTTAGAAATGCAAAAATGCATTATAAAATTAGAATAGGTGGTATTGTTTTGGTGATGCTGTCTGCTCTGATAGTAAATAATATTTGGTATTCTAAAGATAGAGTATATCAAAAATTTCCTGTGTTGGGTAATATCTATTTTGAAGTAAATCAATATCATTCTAAAGGATTTGTATATTGTTTTTTTCATAATATAAACTATATGAAAATCAAAAAACCTAGTGGTTATAATGAATTGCAGTATGCCCGAGCAGAAAAAGCTCCTGATATAGATAAAAAACAAATAGACAATTTACCTAATATTGTGATGATTATGGGAGAAGCATATTCTGATTTGAGTATCAATAAACATATTGACTTTTCTAATTACACTGACCCTATGGAAGAATATAAAAAAATTATAGAAGAAGAAGATACGATAGCAGGGCATATTGTTGTACCAAATTTTGGCGGAGGTACTTCTGATACAGAATATGATGTACTAACTGCTTGCCCAACCAGAAGTTTAAATAGCCCTTCCCCATCGTATGACTTTGTAAGAAAAAAATTTGATGCTCTACCTACAAGATTGTCTCAAATAGGCTATGATACGTTGGCAATTCACCCTGGCTATTTTTGGTTTTATAATCGTAACAATGTGTATGAATATTTTGGTTTTGATAATTTTATTCATTTGTCATCGTTTATCCCTCAAGAGCAGAGTAAGGGAGGCTATATCAGCGAGGAAGCAACAATAGATACTATATTGTATACATTACGTGAGCATATTGAACAAAGTGATAAACCGCTTTTTTCTTTTACAGTAACCATACAAAATCATGGACCTTATCAAGACAAATATAATGAAACAGAAAAGAATTTTGATTCTGATATTTATTTAACATCAAAAGAGAGAAATATGCTATATAACTATTTTAATGGTGTAAAAGATGTAGATATAGAAATCGGAAAATTAGTAAGAGAGCTAAATGAAATAGAAGAACCTGTTGTTGTTGTGTATTTTGGTGACCACTTGCCTGGTTTTTCTAATGGAACAGATTTTTTTGATATATTAGACTATGATATTGATATAGAGGGAACTACAAAAGAGTTACTTGCTGTGTATGAAACGCCTTATTTTATTTGGCAAAATGAAAGTGCAAAAAATAGTACAAAATTGTTGGAAAATAAGCAAAAATTACAGTTACCACGTCAAAATATTATTAGTTCCCACTATTTAGGAGCTATGACAATGGAGGTTTTGGGATTAGAGGGACTTTCTCCACTATATGACTATGTAAATGATATGCGAAAGGAGTTACCAGTTGTATCAAATGGAGCATATATGACATCAAATGGGGTATATCAAGAAGAAGTGACAGCAGAACAACAAAAGGCGATTGATTATTTGGCTGGTTGGCAATATTATAAATTGTTTGACGAAAAATGATAAAAAAATACTATTTTAATATTGTATTATAATAAAAAAGTTGTGCATTATATCAGAAATTTTTATGTTAATTTAGAACAAATTTCTTAATATTTTGTGCTGTATCTATGTTTTTTGCAAAAAATATTGTATTGTATTTTGAACTTTGTTATAATAAAAGACGGTAAATTTGAGATGTAAAATATTTTTTTGTTTTTACATTGTCGTGGTAGATATTGATGTATAGCAATGGGGAGAAATAAATTGTGAATGGTCCAAGAATGAAAAGATACCAAAAAAGGAAAAAAAGAAGAAACCGCATGGTTTTAATACTAATGATATTGATGATGATAGTATGTGTGGGGGCAGTAGGATTTCGTATGGCATTGCGAAAAGATGGCATAGCAAAAGACCATACAAAAAAGGCAATCAATCCAGAACCTGTCAGAGTAGAGCAAATGGAAAAAGAAAAAGCACCAGAGCCTATGGAGCCAGTGAATGTGGCAGTATTTGGTGTAGACAAAGAGGGTTTTCGGACAGATGTCAATTTTATCGTTTCTTTTCATGAAGATACGAAAGAACTACATTTTGTTTCTGTTCCAAGAGACACCCGTGTTGTAATGACAGAGGAAATGCTAAAATCGTTAGAGGAAAGAAAGAAATTTATTCCTTATCGAAATAATGTAAAAGGACAGTGTAAATTGAATGAAGTGCATGCTTATGCAGGAGATGGCTATAGAGATGAATTTTCTGTAACAATGCTAGAGGATTTACTAGGAATTGAAATAGACTATTTTGTAAAAATAGATTTAGATGCTTTTCATGATATAGTAGATGCAGTAGGCGGCGTTGATATGGAAGTAGAGCAAAGATTGTACTATAGTGACCCAGTGCAAGGTTTGTATATTGATTTGCAACCAGGTTATCAGCATTTAGATGGTGATAAAGCAGAGCAGCTTGTGCGTTTTAGGGAAAGCTATGCGCAAAAGGATTTAAAAAGGATACAAGTGCAGCAAGATTTTATGAAAGCACTTTTAGAAAAAGTAAGTAGTACCTCTACCATACTGGAAAATTTGCCAAGCATTGCAAAAGTTCTTTTTGAATGTGTAGAAACAGATGCTACATTAAAAGACATTTTGAAGTATGTAAAATATGTTAAAGATATTGATGTTAGTAGTATTACTATGGAAACCATACCAGGGACAGGTGGTTCTTATTTTGACCATGATGAAGAGGGTACAAAAGAACTAGTAGATAGAGTATTTTATGGTATTGTAAAAGAAGAAGAACAAACAGAAGAAAGTGATGAAGAAATCGAAAATAATGAAATTGTATCATCAGCTCAATAAAAAGAATGATACGATAATTAAAGGTGGAAAAAAATGGGTAAAAGAATGGATAGGTATGCAAAAAAGAATAGAGGCAGACAAATGCCGCCTCCTACTCCTAGAAGTATGCCGAGAGCAAAACAGAAAAAAAAGTCAGGATTGTTTGCTACATTTTTTAAAGTCGTATTTAGTATTTTATTAGTTTTTTGTATTGGGGCAGGTGGTGCTGCATTTGCCTATTATAAAATAACTGGAGGATTTTCTACAGAGCAAGCGAAAACAGCAGAAGATACAGAAAAACCAACTTCTACAAATGCAAAAGACACTAGCCTTTTAGATGCTTTAAAAAAGAAAGATTTAAAAATCAATGTAGCAGTATTTGGTGTAGATAAAGATGGTACACGTACTGATGTTATGTTTGTAGTACATTTTGATAGCGAGGAAAAAAGGACAAGCCTTATTTCTATGCCAAGAGATACCAGAGTAAAATTTGCACCAGATGTCATCAGTTATATGGAAGAAAACAATAGACGTTATCAATCTCCCTATAAGCTTAATTCAGTACATGCCTATGCAGGCAAAGAAGATGGCGCAAAAGTGCTAGTTAAGCAGCTAGAATATATACTTGATATAGAAATTGACCACTATGTAAAAGTAGATACAGATGCATTTCGTAAAATAGTAGATGCAATAGGTGGTGTAGAAGTCAATGTACCACAAAATATGTTTTATGAAGACCCTGTGCAAGATTTGTACATCAATTTAAAAGCAGGTAGACAATTACTTGATGGAGACAAAGCAGAGCAACTTGTACGTTTTAGACACTACCCTATGGGTGATATTGCCCGTGTAGAAGTACAACAACAGTTTTTAAAAGCATTTGCAAAAAAAGTGACAAGCAGCGAAAATATTATTAAAAATATACCAAACTATATTAAAATGCTTTATACTGACGTAGAAACAGACATAACCATGTCTGATGCATTGAAATATGTAAATTATATTGATTCTGTAGATACCACAAAAATTAAAATGGAAACCTTACCTGGTGTACCACAAGATATCAATAGAGAATCTTTTTATATTTATAATGAAGAAGAAACAAAAGAAATGGTTAACAGAATATTCTATGGTATTGGCTTAGAAGATGAGGAAGAACAAGGCGATAGTAGACAGTATAGCATAGAAGTTGCAAATGGCGGTTATACAGAGGGCTTAGCAGGCAGAGTCAGTGAAGTTTTAAAAGACGAGGGCTATAATATTACTGCAACAACTACTTATGAAGGCGGTAAAATGGAGTATACTCGTATTATCGTAAAAGAAGAAAGCATTGGAGGAGATTTAAAAGAATATTTTTCAGATGCTAAAATAGAGATAGACGAAGAAGATATGTTGTCAGATGGTGTTGATATTAAAATTATTCTTGGTACAAAACAGTCTGATATTTGATAATCTGAGGCATTGCTGTTAGCAGTGCCTTTTTGATTTCATGTAGGGAAAGGAAGTTTTTATGTGGTGAATGACAAAAAGATAATGATACCAAAAGTTGGCATGAGAATGATAAAATCAGCGGTAGCTGTTTTTATTTGTTTTTTAATTCATGTATTGGTTAAGGCAGAAAATGACCCATTTCAATCGGTTGTTGTAGCAATACTTTGTATGCAAACACAGGTAGAAGATACCAGAAAAGTAGCATGGAATCGTATTATTGGCACACTTGTAGGAGCATTGGTAGGTAGTGTTGTGTTGATTGTAGAAAGTAATTTAATACCGCAAAATTGGGTACTAGTGCGTTATGCACTCATTGCCT
>CAMXTM010000079.1 GCA_947246775.1 uncultured Clostridium sp.
AAAGAGAAAAAAAGAAAGGAGTCTCTAATCTATAGAGAACTCCTTTTTTAATGTAATTGCTTTTGTCCACTGTTTCCATTTTACCTTTTTTTGATATGCTTCATTCCAAGCGCTGTCCCATTCACTCGTAAAGTTATGGATTCCATCGCTGCCAGAAAGATAGGAAAACTGTTTAAACTGCAAAAAGCTATATGTTGGCTGTCCAAGCTCATCTACAAAATTACCATACAAGTCATCTCGTAAAGGATATGTCCCCGTATATTGTTTTCCTGCAATATCAATCATACCTTCAAAACAGTCATTTTTTAAAATATAGTCATAGTAAGTACCCGAAATGGTAACAAGAATCGTTTGATTTTGTTCAGCACAAATTAAGGTTTTTTGTATTGCTGTTTTTTGAGGAACAGCATAACAGACAAACAAAAAAACAAAAAGGGCAATAAACAATAAAAATATGCTTTTTTTGACATAACGCAACGCTAACACCTCTTTTACAATAAAAAGGAGTCTCTAATCCATAGAGAACTCCTTTTTTTAATATCCTTCGCCAATTTGTATCCACTGCTGATTGTCTTTTACAAAAACAATATAACGATATACACCCTCGCCAGCGTGTGTGGTTTCTGCTTGCAATATAAGGATATTGCCTGCTGGATATTGCGCATATTGCTTGTACCAATGGCAATCATTTGCTGCTGTTTTTAAGGAAAGCAAGTCATAGGCAAAATTTTGCTCATAATAATTTCTTGCCAGATTTTTGACTTGTTGCAATTCCTGCTCTGATAGTGCTTCTGTGTAGTTTTGATTGCTTTGCTCTTGCCTTTCCAGCGAAATCGAAAACGCCTTTTCGATATGCATTTCGATAAAAGTATCCCAAATGGGAAGCAATGCTGTATGTTGTGTATGATTTTGGCAAGAAGTTAGCAGCAGTAGCGAAAACAATGTCGTAATAACTACATTAAATTTCAATTAACTCGTAAGCCTGTTGACCGATACCAATTTTTTCAGCGTGTTCTACACAAGAACGCCAGCTTGTGTTTGGTGAAACCAAATGGAAATAGTCTTTGTCATCATCATGGCTGTGTTCCTGCATATGTTCCTCTAAGATAGAGCCATTTGTGATAGGTTGTTTGTTGACAGCGTCAGCACAAGCAACGTCTAGGGCAACAGGGTCAAAGGAAGCAAACATACCAACATCTGGGACAATGGCAACATCATTTTCAGCATGACAGTCACAGAATGGGGAAACGTCCATTACTAGGCTAATATGAAAATGAGGTTTGTCTTTTAATACCGCAAGGGAATATTCCGCCATTTTTTTGTTCATAATATCAACTGCTTCGTCATTTACTGCAAACACAGCGTCATGTGGACAGATACCAATACATCTGCCGCAGCCAACACATTTGTCATGATTGATGGAAGCCTTTTTGTCTGTAATGGTAATCGCAGAATGCGCACAAATTTTTTGACACATACCACAGCCAATACATTTTCTTTCTTTGACACGAGGTTTGCCTGCATTGTGCATTTCCATTTTTCCAGCACGAGAGCCACAGCCCATACCGATATTTTTTAATGCACCACCAAAACCAGCCATTTCATGTCCCTTAAAGTGATTTAAGGAAATAAAGACATCAGCGTCCATAATAGCACGTCCAATTTTTGCTTCTTTGATGTATTCTCCATTAACTGGAACAAATGCCTCGTCTGTACCTTTTAAACCATCACCAATAATGACATGACAGCCTGTAGAAAAAGGCGTAAAACCGTTTAAGTACGCAGAATCAATATGGTCTAGTGCATTTTTTCTGCCACCAACATAAAGGGTGTTGCAGTCTGTCAAAAAAGGCTTGCCGCCTAATTCTTTGACAACATCAACAACTGTTTTGGCATAGTTTGGACGTAAATAAGCTAAATTTCCAGGTTCACCAAAGTGAATTTTAATAGCTACATATTTTTTGTTAAAATCAATGTCACCAATGCCAGCCGTTTTGATAAGACGAGCAAGTTTTTGCTGTAAATTCATGCCTGGACAGGCACGAAAATTCGTAAAGTATACTTTAGATTTTGTCATGTGTGACCTCCTAACTTTATTCAATTTATATATGGAATAATAATTCTATTGTAACAATATTGACACAAAATAGCAATAAAAAAACACATAGAACTAAAAATTTGCTTGTGCTTTTTGTAAAATAAGGATAGTTTTTGTTGAAAAATGGGAAGTGATGTGTTATGATAACAACGAGCAGCCATGACGGGTGGTTTGTGCCCTCCTCTACTAGGAAGGGGGGCGATAGCATGACTAGATTCGAGAAAATATATTTATTTTTGACTCTATGTTCAGTTATTATTGCATTGCTCTCTTATTTAAAATAAGAGCGATACTTGTAATAAAAAAACTACCCTCACAGTTCCCACCCGAACTAAGGTAGTTTTTTCTATCAAAGTAGAGCGAGAGCTTGCCACTTTGTGGTGGTTGCTCTTTTGTAAATAAAGTATAGCACAATGTTATCTATTTTGTAAAGCATTATTTCAAAATTGCTATTGACTTTATGATTTCATTATGTTACTATTTGAAAAAATAAGATGATTTGCGATGATTGAGAGATGGGCAAAGCTGGTTACAGCCGCAGAGAGCAATCTGGCTGGTGAAAAGATTGCAGCACAGTATTTGTAAATTATGCCTCAGGAGCTTTTTGCAAGAGTCTTTTTCAAAAAGGCAAAGGCAAAACGGTTGCCATTCGTTACTATGGCAAAAAGGTGTTGTTAGACACAAATTAAGGTGGTACCACGGGTTTTCTCGTCCTTTTGGACGAGGAAGCCCTTTTTGTATTGAAGTACAAAGTATGAAAAAAATAAAATTTAAAGGAGTTTTTATGATGGAAAAAAGAAATGCTTATGATGTATTAAAAGAAAGAGGATTTATTGAGCAAATGACACATGAAGATGAAATCAGAGAGCTTTTTTCAAAAGGAGAGCCTGTGACATTTTATATTGGTTTTGACCCTACTGCGGACAGCTTACATGTTGGACACTTTTTAACTGTTATGGCTATGGCACATATGCAAAGATGTGGACATAGACCAATTTGCCTGATGGGCGGTGGTACTGGCATGATAGGTGACCCTACTGGAAAATCTGATATGCGTCGTATGATGACAGTAGAAGAAATTGACCACAATGTAGAATGTTTTAAAAAACAGCTTTCTCACTTTATTGACTTTGAAGATGACAAAGCAATTATTGTAAACAATGCGGACTGGTTAAGAAACCTCAACTACATTGAGTTTTTAAGAGAAATTGGTGTTAGTTTTTCCGTTAACAAAATGCTCACTGCAGAGTGTTTCAAAACAAGAATGGAAAAAGGTCTTTCCTTTTTAGAGTTTAACTACATGATTATGCAAGCCTACGACTTTTTAGAACTCAACAAACGCTACAACTGTGTGATGCAATTAGGTGGAAATGACCAATGGTCAAATATTATTGCTGGTGTAGACTTGATTCGTAGAAAAGAATCCAAACCCGCTTTTGGTATGACATTTTCTCTTTTGACCAACAGCGAGGGCAAAAAAATGGGTAAAACAGAAAATGGTGCAGTTTGGTTAGATGCTTCTAAAACTTCCCCTTACGAATTTTACCAATACTGGAGAAACATTGGTGATAAAGATGTCAAAAAATGTCTTTCTCTTTTGACTTTCTTACCTATGGACGAAGTAAACCGTCTTTCTGCACTAGAGGGCAGCGAAATCAACAAGGCAAAAGAAATTCTTGCATTTGAATTGACAAAAATTGTACACAACGAGCAAGAGGCAATTAAAGCACAAGAGGCAGCAAAATCTCTTTTTGGAAAAGGTGCAGCAAGTGGTTCTGTACCAACAACAGAAATGTCCACAGCAGAATTTGTAGATGGTATAGACATCATTACTCTTTTGACTATGGCAGGTATTGTTCCATCACGTTCTGAAGCACGCCGTTTGGTACAGCAAGGTGGTATTAAGGTTGCTGACCAAAAAATTGACAACATTGAGCATAAAGTAACCATTGCTGACTTTACAAATAATGAAGTACTCATACAAAAAGGCAAAAAAGGCTTCCATAACATTGTTATATTTTAACTAAGATTTTAATAGCCCAAGAGTGCATACTCTTGGGCTATTTTTCAAACTTTAAACTTTGCCTTTACATTTAAGAAAATCTTAAATAAAATGCTAACAAAAAATTAAAAAAGCTGTTTTATAATGGGAACTGTTTAAAAGGGATTTTAGATAAAGGCATAGTTTGGAGAAAGGAGAAGTATAATGATTAAAAAAGTTTTGTTGTTGTTTGCCTCAGTCATGATGGCAGTGGGTATGACAGCGTGTGGAGGTAGTGATAGTGGTAGTAGTGAAGAGGAGCAAAACAACAATGCTCCAGAAACAGCAGTAGCAAGCCTGTTAGATGCGGTTAAAGAGGGCGACCAAGAAAAAGTCAATCAATATGTGACAAATGATGATACAATGCACTCAGAAAATACGGAGTCAGATATTACACAGGCAAAAATGATGTTTGAAAATATTACATACAATGTAGAGTCAGTTAATGCAGATACAGAGGGTATAGTTATTGTCACAGTAGATATTACCAATATTGATATGGCAAAAGTAATGCAAGAATATATGCAAAAAGGAATGGCAGCAGCAGTTGGCAATCCAGACATAACAGAAGACGAAGCGATGGCAATGTTGCAAGAGACGATGGAAGAAAATAAAGAAAATACCATTACAAAGACAATAGACTTGGAAGTAACACAAGTAGATGGAGAATGGAAAGTAAAAACTACAGATGAATTAAATAGTATATTAGCTGGTGGATTGTCAGAAGATAATTTACAGTAAAGAAAGAAAATCTAAAACCGTTTTAAACATAAAATAGAGAGAATAAGGAAGTCGTTTGCATTGTAGAATGATAAAGCGACTTCTTTTTTTAATAGAAACGACATATAATGTCACAAAATAGAAAACATTTGTTAAATTTTGTTGATTATGCTATACTGTACAAAAAAGGAAATAGAAAGAAGTCGTGTCATAATGAAAAAAATATTGTTGTTGTTTAATTTAGTAGTGATTGTATTAGGAATGGGGGCTTGTGGTAAGAAAGAAAATCTGCAAGAACAAACTGTCCCACAAGAACAAATTCCGCTAGAGCAAAACACGCCTGATGCAGCAGTCATTGGATATTTAAATGCATTTCAGGCAGGTAGGCAGGATAAAGCAAATCAATATGTAACAGAAGATGATATTATTTATGCAGAGGACGCAGAAGATAAAGATATTGCGACAATACAAATGCTTTTTGGCAATATGACATATCGGGTAAAATCGCTCACAATGGGAGAAAATAATAACGCAATTGTTACAACAGAGATTACGAATGTCAATATGAGTGCAGTCATGCAAGCGGTACAAAGTAGTTTAAAAGCATCTTCTGGCAGTTCTAATCAGACACAGGAAGAAATTTTATCAATGATTCAGGAGGCAATTGAGCAAAATAAAGATAATACAGTAACACAAACAGTAGAAATAGAGGTTGTAAAAGGAAATGATACATGGAAAGTAAAAACAACAACAGAATTACTGACTGCTATATCAGGGGGCGTAACACCAGAGGGACTAGAAATTTAATAAAAAATATAAAAAAGAAGTCGTTTTATCATTGTAGGAATAAAACGACTTTTTTTTCATGTACTAGAGATTATATTTTAAGATTTACAACATTTTTGCAAATAGTAACAATGAGTTTAACTGCTTTTTCCATAGAAGAAACAGGGATATATTCGTAAGGACCATGGAAGTTGTGACCACCAGTAAATAAATTTGGGCAAGGAAGACCTTTAAAAGAGAGCCTTGCACCGTCTGTGCCACCACGAATTGGCTGTATAATTGGGGTAATACCACATTCTACCATAGAAGACTTTGCGAGTTCTATAATATGAGGTTTATCTTGAATTTGATTTATCATATTTTGGTATTCGTCATAAATAGTAAGATAAATTCTGTTGTGATATTTTTTATTTTTTTCTGCAATTAAGTTTTCAATAAAAGCCTTTCTGTTTTCAAAAGATTGCTTGTCAAAATCTCTGATTAAGTAGGCTAAGTTAGCAGAGCCAATGTTGCTGTTGCAGTAGCAAAGGTGAAAAAATCCGTCATAGCCTTCTGTTGTAGAAGGGGTTTCATCAGTTGGAAAAGCAGAAATAATTTCAGCGGCAATTAGCCCAGCGTTAATCATGGTGTTTTTTGCCTGTCCAGGGTGAACACTTTTGCCTTGTACGGTGATGTTTGCCCTTGCGGCGTTAAAGTTTTCGTATTCTAGCTCTCCAACTGCACCACCGTCTACTGTGTAAGCAAAATCTGCACCAAAGGTAGCAATGTTAAATAAATCTGCACCTCTACCAATTTCTTCGTCAGGCGTAAAACAAATAGAAACTTTGCCATGTTCTATTTCGGGGTGTTGTATTAAATATTCCATCGCAGTAAGGATTTCAGCAATACCTGCCTTGTCGTCTGCACCAAGTAGAGTAATACCATCAGAAGTAATGATAGTTTCTCCTTTGTACTTTGCTAGGTCAGGAAATTCTTCAGGAGAGATAGAAACACTTCTTAATACAATGTCTTTTCCGTCATAATTTCGTGTTATTTGAGGAGAAACGTGTTCTCCAGAAGCGTCTGGGCTGGTGTCCATGTGCGCAATAAAACCGATGTTTTGTACATCTTTATCTGTGTTAGAGGGTAAAAAAGCATATACATAGCCGTTGTCGTCTACGGTAATGTTGTCAAGACCAATTTGTTTACATTCTTCTGCTAAAAAGGAAGCAAAAAGAGATTGTTGTTTTGTACTAGGGCAAGTCTTAACAGACTCGTCTGATGTAGTGTGATGTTTAACGTATTCTAAAAATCTGTCAGTAACAGTTTTCAAAGAATCATCTCCTTTTTTTAAAGTATCGTTTTTTATTATTTCTGGATTGGTATTGAAATAATAGAACAATGCTATTTTAACACGATATTTCCATTTTAACCAGAACGAAAGAGAGAAACCATCATTTTAGATAAAATTTTGTGTAAAAAATGGAAAAAATATAGTATAATAGTTGTAGTATTGTGGTAGTTTGAGGAGAAAAGGGAACATGATAACAGGTGCAATAGAGTATAAAGGGGAAGAAAGGTATACTTATCTGAGAAAAATTTTTCAGTCATTGAACTATTTTGAAAGAGATTATCATTGGCTGATAACGGATTGTGAGGCAGCTCCTAAAAAACAGGGGCATTATCAACGCATTAGACAAAGTAAAGATGGTAGCTATGCTTGGATAAGTGGAGAAGAATTGACAAATATAATAAAGAAAGATGATTTTCAGTGGACTTGGGTGGTACTTTCTGGTTTTGATAAATGCTATAGCAAAGAAGAAGTATTAAAATATGAATTGCCTGTTGCAGATGGTTATGGGGGATTTTGGGAAAAAGAAATTTCAATACAACACCCACTTGCTAGTGTTGAAATTGTGGCATGGGATAGTTGCCTTACCTTAATAATCAGTAAAAAGAAAGAAATTGTACAACAGTTTAGAAAAGCATTTCCTTTGAGTAAAGATTTGTCAGAATATAATAGTGGTGTATTAGATGAAAGTGTAGAATATGAAAAATGGCTGCAAGAAAAAAGTAAAAAAGATACATAATAAGGTAAGTAAATAATATTTTTTAATTTTTTATTTTAAATTGTATAAAAAGTGCTTGACAAGGGAATAAAAATAAAGTATAGTAATTGAGCTGTCAATATTTTAGTTCTATAAATTTTGGAAAAGTTGCAAAAAATATGAAAAAAAGTGTTGACAAATAAAAAAAAATAATGTATGATGTAGAAGTTGATTGTTGAAAAGCAATTTAAAATCATCTGGAGAGGTGTCCGAGTGGTTTAAGGAGCTGGTCTTGAAAACCAGTGACTCCGCAAGGGGCCGTGGGTTCGAATCCCACCCTCTCCGTTTATCAATTGTTGAGAGCTTTTGGGGAGAAGTACCCAAGTGGTTGAAGGGGCTCGCCTGGAAAGCGGGTAGGTCGTTAGTAGCGGCGCGTGGGTTCAAATCCCACCTTCTCCGTTTTTTTCAAAAAAAATAAAAAAAGTTGTTGACAAATGATAAAAAAAGAGTATAATGATTTCTTGTGACTGCC
>CAMXTM010000080.1 GCA_947246775.1 uncultured Clostridium sp.
TATTTGTTCCAGATACTTCATAGAGTTTTTCCAATGGTCTCTGAATACCATCATAAATAGTAGAAATCAAGCCAGGTCCCAGTTCAACACTCATAGGCATACCCATTGATACAACTTCTTCTCCTGGTCCTAAACCTGATGTTTCCTCATATACCTGTATAGATGCATTATCTCCATGCATCTCAATAATTTCGCCAATTAAATGTTTTTCAGAAACACGAACAACGTCAAACATATTGGCTTCTCTCATGCCCTCTGCTACAACAAGAGGACCTGACACTTTTATGACTGTGCCTGTTTTCATATCTATATTCACCCACATTCTATTTATTCACTGAACAATATATCTGCTCCAATTGCACGCTTTGCAGATTCTCGTACTTCATTCATGCCAATTCCCATACTTCCTCCAATACCTGGAATGATTATGATTGCTGGCAATCGATTATCTTTATAACGTGCAATATATTCCTGCACCAACAAACTCGCTTGTTCTGTGATGTATATAATAGCATATTCTTTCTCTACCAAATCTCTTATGGTTCTTTTTATATCATCTGCTTCATAAGCTGGAAAAATATCAATGCCAAGTGCAAGAAAACCCATGACACTATCTTTGTCGCCTATGATTCCAACTTTATACATACGCTTCTCGCACCCTCTCTTTAATAATTTCACTGCTGATTTGGTTCAGTTTACTCGTCAATATGATTCGTACTGTTTTGATTTCTGATTCCTTCGCATACAAATAAGCAATCATAGGTTCTAACGTCAACGCCATATATTTCGCTGATTTTACATAATCCATCAAAAAGTCATCACACATTTTTTCAAATTCTGTAAATCCTTTTTCTACCCCAATTTCAAATATTTGGTCATATCTTGTACCTTTAAACTGGTCTGTTGGATTATCTGTACCATATGCATTAAAAAATACAGATGATGAAATGTCTCCACCTTCTACAAATACATTCATAAATGCACCAAAGTCTTTATTCATATGTCTCATTCTCAAAAAACTTTTCAGATTCGTCAGGTCACACACTCTTGCCGTATAGCCTATTACAAAGTCATTTTCAGACTCTTTCGCCGCTTGTGTCATTTGACGAAATGTTCCTCTATCTAATGCAATATCTATCATTTGTCCACTTTGCGTTTTACTATAAAGCTCCAATGCTTCCTCTATTGCTTCTCCCATTATTTTTGGCAAATCTGTATAGTTTCTATCAAGTATGGATTTTTTCAGTTTCTCTACAGGCTCTGTACCTCCTTGCACTATATACTGTGAGCCATCAATTCCTGAAACTTCCTCTTTTAAAAGCACTTTCAAGTTTTGATAGTCATTCTTATACAGAAAAATATTAATAAAATTTTCCTCTGGTACAAGTTCCCGTATGACTGCATATGTCTTACTTAATTCCGCAGAAAGCACTGTCTCAAACTCCCTCGCATTGCCCTCTGGTACATTATCATAGCCATATTCTGTTAACATTCTAATACAACTATCAATTTCTCTCTCATCTGCCATTTGATTTAACGCTTGTTTGCTCAGAAGGTTCTTTTCTAATACACGAATACGTGCTACAGCATAAGGATATATCTTTTCTTCTGCCATTTTTTAACCCCCTCCTTACGCAAATAATATTTCTGCTGCTATTTGTTCTATATTCTCTTTCTCTACTGTTAATATCGCTTCAAAAGAATAATTATACTCAATTTCTCCTTTTTTAACGACAAAACCGCCATCTAACTCCCTTGTTTCTTCTGACACAGCAATATTCTTTTCTGCCATTTTTGACATCAGCGCTTCATTTTGTTTATCTTTTTGGGAAAATATTACTTCTTCCCCTTTTTCCGCTGCTGCCATCATCGCAACAATCATATTAACATATTCTTCATCAGAAAGCGCAGAAAGTTTTTGTTTTACTCTATCTAATGCCATTTTAATACAGTTTTGCTTTGTAGCTAGTATCATTTTCTTTGCTTCCATTTCTGCACCAGAAATTTCTTTTCCTCTTGCTTTTTCTGCTTCGGCATCAGAGAGAACATCTTCATTTTCCATTATTTTAGCAGACTGCTCTTGTGCTTTTTGAATGACTGCATCTGCTTCTTTTTTGGATTTTTCCAATATCTGCGCTTTCTCAGCTACAGCATCTGCTACAATTTTATCTATAATCTTTTTTTCACTACTCATAGGAGTGCCTTCCTCCTTCTACAAATTTTATTTTCTCTCATTAGCCAATTGTAATTCCATTGTATGCCAAGAAAGATACCAGCAAGCCCAAAAGTGCATATGTCTCAACGATAGCTGCAAATGTAATCGCTTTACCAAGTTCTTCTGGTTTTTTCGCAACAATGCCAACACCTGCTGCTGCTGCTTTTCCTTGGTAGATACCAGAAACATAACCAACCAAACCAATAGGTAAACCTGCTGCCAAAAGTTGGAAACCTTGTGCTGCTGTTGGAATTGCTGCTCCACCAATTAATCCTGCTTTTGAAAGTATCAAGAATGCAATAATAAATCCATATAAGCCCTGTGTACCAGGAAGTAATTGTAATACCAACAATTGTCCAAATTTACCTGGGTCTTCTGTTACAACGCCTGCTGCTGCCTGACCTGCAATAGATGTTCCTTTTGCAGAACCCATACCCGCAAATAATGCCGCAATCGCTGCACCTGCAATCGCCAAAAATTGTCCATCAGAAATAGCACTTAAAAATTCCATAACTTACATCTCCTTTTTTCTCTTTTACATCTTTAAAATTAATTATTTTAATTCTGCTCTGCATGAATTGCTGTATATTTCGTTTTTCTCTTAAATGGTGTGAAAGGAATACCGCCACCTTCAAAGAATTTTCCGAAAAATTCAACATACTGCAATCTACTCGTATGAACATACGCACCCAAAGCATTAATTAACAAGTTTGCTGTATGACCAATAACACAGATAAATATCGCTGGTATAGGTCCTGCAATATCTCCCAGCAAATTGATAACCTGACCAATAACTCCAGTAGAAAGACAAAGTGCCATCAAACGAGAATAAGAAAGTATATCAGCAAAGTAACTTGTTATTCCATACAAGCTCGCAACACCTTTATATCCTTTCATAACAATTCCCTTGAAACTTCTACCTTGTGTCAATACCAATCCTACTGCTCCAATAATAGCAAGATATTTACCTATCTCTCCAAATATACCAATAGGCCCTGCTACAACTGGTATTACTAACAAACATACTCCTGTGATAAAAAAGTACCACAATCCTACATCAAAAAGTGCATCTATTGCCTTGCCATCTCTTATTAACATATATGCCTTAATGCCTAAACCTACATATATATGCACAATACCAAATGCTAATGACATTCCCATCAGTACCATAACATCATCAAGTGGACTAATTAATGCTGGTATCTTTATCAAATCTCCAAATATACCACCAAATATCAATCCCCAAACAGTAGTGGAAACGCCGCACCAGCCTATTAACTTAAACAGATTGCCCTCGCCTTTTCCCATTTTAGACTTCTTAACAATAAATAAACATGCAAGCGCAATAATAATGCCATATCCAGCATCACTAAGCATCATACCAAAGAATATAATATAAAATACAGTCATTATACTATTTGGGTCTATATCTTTTGTGCTAGGACAACTATACATATTTGTAACGCTCTCAAATGGTGTCACAAGACTATTATTTTCTAGCAATATCGGATAGCCTTCTTCTTTATTTCCTTTTTCTGTTTCTACAATGCAATTATAACTACTTTCTAATTGCTGTTTTAAACTTTCTGCTTTTGTGGTAGGTATCCAGCCACTTAAACAAAATGTGTTTTCTGTTGTTACCAATTTTTCATGCACTTTTCTTTGTTCTTTTTGTATTGTGTAGTAGTCATACAGATTTTCCAATGCAGGTATCATATCAGCATACGTTTTAATATCTTCTGCTAACTGTGCTTGTTCTGCTTTACGCTGCTCTATTTGCTTTTCAAATTCTTTGATACCTTGTTGTGGTGTTCCTTCCACTTTTGGCAGTGTCGCTGGCACAAATCCAAATTCTTTTAACAATTCCATTGTTTGGTCATAGGACTCTTTATGAGAAATAACATAACAATAATCAAATTGTTTATCTGATTTTACTACATTAACAATACTCTCTAGTGCAACTTCTTCCAATTTTGGCATAACTTGCACTAATTTCATTGTTGTTGGAAATGTTCCCAATGTCATTTTACTATACTTTGTTTCTAATTGATGTAACGGTACATCTAATGACACCCATGGCAACAGCATTTCTTTTTTCATTGCTGCCATATTTTCTTCATTTTTTGCAGATTCTAAATCTCTATGAAACATATTGATATTTACTGCTGTTTCAAATATTTTATCTTCCTCTGCTTCGCTTTGTATAGCCTGATACTCTCTTTTTGGTGCAAACATCGGTTTTTTCACTGTAACATATTTTTTAATGCTTTCTAAGCACTGTGCTAAAAGCGAAATCTTTTGCTCCAACTGCACAACTTCCGCTTCTGCACTATCCCTTTGCAATGTTTCACCATAGTCTTGCTCTAGCAGGTAAGAACTATCATCAATCTGTACCAGTCCATGCTCTATCAACAAACTTAACATAGAACGTTTATCTGCGTTCAAACCAATAATAGAAAGCTTACTCATTTCTACGATTGCCATACCTTACCCCACTACCTTTCTGATTACTGCATCAGCAGCCTGTTCCAGACGTGTTGTTGCAGCTTCTTGAATTTCTTCGCAACGCTTTGTTGCTTCAGCCAAAATTTCATCTTTTTTAGACTGGCTTTCTGCAATGGCTTTTGCAATTTTTTGTTCACTTGCTTGCTTCGCCATTTTTTGCGCATCAGCAATCATATTTTTACTTTTTTCCATTGCTTCTGCTTTCATTGTTTCCTTTTCGACAGAGGCTTCTTTTAGTATATCCTCTGCCCGCTGCTCTGCTTGCAATATTTCTTTCATAATTTCAAATGCCACACATTTTCCCCCCTTAATTTTCATATTTTTTTATATAAATAAGCCAAACAGTTCAATATTTTTGCTTCAAATGGCTTATAATATACTACATTTTTGGCAAAAACATTCCCAATCTTTTGATTTTTTCTCTCAAAATTTATTTTACATACTGTAATAATATTTTTACTATATTGCTGCAATTTTCAGTATTTTACATATAATATATAATAAAATATTGCTAAACATTTGTCAATATATACTATTTTAAACATCATTACCCTATTTTACTCTCATTTTACTGCATTTATTATGAAATTATATTTTATTTTATCTATTTTCTATTCGCTTTTTTATCAATCTATGTTTCTTTTTTAATAAATATATACTGATTACAAATTGTTTATTTTTTATAAATACTACCTTTTTTTCAAAAAGTTTATTTTATATTACAAATACTACAAAAAACAATAATTCTAACCACCATTTCATTCCTTTTATTGCATTTCCATAAGCACTTTTGTAAAATCTCTCCTCAGCCATTTTGGTATATCATATTGCTCCAATTGCTCCAATGTCAACCAATAGTAAGCATCATGTTCTGTACTCAATACAACTTCTCCTGACTGATAAACGCAAACATATGTAAAAATACAAAGATGGATATGCGGTTTTATAATATCATACAAACTAAACGCTTTTTCAATTTTTACTGTCAAATTCGTTTCTTCTTTTATCTCCCGAAGCAAACCATCTTCTGAACGTTCAAAATAGTGTATACCCCCTCCAGGCAAATCCCACTTTTCCTTTCTATTCATATAGCTATGCTCTGCCTCCTCAGCAGAACGATGCAGCAAAAGCACTTTATCCCCTTTTACGACAATTGCTTTTACTGCTACTGCAAAATCTCTTTTCATTCCCTTCCCACCCCTTACTCACACACTTATTTTGCGCTTTCCAAAAGCGCAATCAATTCTTCTTCATTAAAGTGATACTCTTTTTCACAAAAATGACAATGTAATGTGGCTTTTTTATCTTCTGTAATGATTTTTTCTAGCTCTTCTTTTCCTATGCTAATCAATGCCTTTTCTACTCTTTCTCTTGTACAATTACAATAAAATGATATCGGTATTCTATCTGTTATTTTTGGCTCTAATCCCTCTAAAAGCATTTCTAATATTTCTTCTGGCGTTTTTCCCATATCATACAAATCCGTAATATATGGCATTTTTGATACATTATTTTCCAATTTTGCAACAATTTCTTCTTCCGTATTAGGCAGAAGTTGTACAATAAATCCTCCAGCCTGTTTTACAGATGTATCCCTATCTATCAGTACACCCAAACCTACCGCTGATGGTGTTTGTTCTGACTGCGCAAAATAATAGGTCAAATCCTCTGCGATTTCTCCTGTTACCAGTTCAATCTCTCCAGAATAGGGTTCTTTCATGCCAATATCTTTTATGATTCTCAAATAACCTTTCCCAATTGCTGCACTAACATCTAATTTTCCTGCATATTTATTAGGTACTTCTACATTAGGCTGAAACACATAGCCCTTTGCTCTCCCTTTATTATCCGCTGTCACCACAATACCTTGCAACGGACCATCTCCTCGTATTTGCAAAGTAATTAAATCTTTTTCCCCTTTTAAATCACTACCCATAATACAACTTGCTGTTAACAGTCTTCCCATTGCTGCTGTTGCAACTGGTGATGTATTATGTAACTGTCTTGCTTGCTGTACCATATCTCTACTATAAGCAACAAATGCCCTTACTGCTCCATCTGCTGCAACTGCTCTAATCAATTCATCTTTCATTTTTCCATTTCCTCCTGTAGTACATCACAACATTCTGTTTTTTGTACCTCTCTCGCTACAACATAAATTCTTTCACTTTTCTCATTTGGCAAGTCAAATGTATATGCATCATAAATGCCACACAACTGCAAGCCGCTTTGCTCCAAAAGTCTTTTTATTGTCTCTATATCATACGCCTTTTCATAATGATATTCTTCTTTTCTTTCATATTTTCCATCACTTTGCTTTATAAAAAAATTCATATAAAATTCATTGATTTTTTGTTCTTCATCATAATAGTTTTCCCAGATATATGCCGCATTTTCTCGTGTTTCTCCAAAAGAGTTTTGCGCCAATATATTTTTGAATTTATATTCTGTATTCATATCAAATATAAACAATCCTTTTGGGTGCAAATAATTATTTACTAGCCGAAATACTTCCAAAAGTTCTTCTTCTTCTGTAATATAATTTAAACTATCATACAAACTAATAATACAATTTACCGTGCCATACAATTCAAATTCTCTCATATCTTGCAAAAGATACAATATATCTAATCCCTCTGTCTCTGCTTTCTTCTTTGCCTCTGCAAGCATATCTTCAGAAAAATCAATCCCAATTACGCCATATCCCTCTCTTGCCAATATTTGTGTTACATTTCCTGTGCCACAGCCCAAATCTGCTATCAGTTTTGGCTCACAATTTTCTTTTTCCCATATCTTATGGAGATATTTTACCCACATAGCATAGTCTGTTTCTTCCATAAATGTATCATATACTGCGGCAAAACTCTCATATGCTTCCATACTTCTACCCCTTTTTTATTGATATTATATACTATTATATCGCTCTTTTATTGAATTGCAATATCATATTGCCATTATCAATATTTCAATTTGACGCTGAACATTTTACAAACTGCTCAGCGCCTCAAGACAAATATTTTAACAATCCAAATCATAAAATATTTAAAATTTCTTTTCTTTCTCTTCTTTTTGCTTTTCTTTCTTTTTCTTTCCCATAATTCCCCCTATTTTTCCGCTTTCCTTACTTGTCAATCCTTTCCAGCCTACTTTTTTTACTTTTTCCAACAATCCCAATTCTTCCGCAATTTCATATTTCATTTCTATTGCTTTTTTTTGTTCCTCACTTAATTCTTTTTTACTCATTTTTTACCCTCCTTTCCCCTTATTTTTTTCCTTTTTTGATTTTACTATGCAATAATTTTACTTTTTTTACTAAAAACCTTTGACATAACGCTATTTTCATGCTAGACTATTAACTAATTTAAGATAAAGTAGAGGTGCATATTTCAATAGTACACAGACAAATGCAATAAGGTGCAAAAGAAGTTTGTGAAAAGGGAAATTTGCCGAAGAAAGAATTTGCCTTATTCTTATTCTTTCTGG
>CAMXTM010000081.1 GCA_947246775.1 uncultured Clostridium sp.
TACACTTTTTTTACTTTTTTGCCTATTATGTTTTCCTCAGGCACTTTTACAAAAATCTATTGAAAGTGTCGATTTATGGTTTAATTTAGTGCTGCCTTCCCTTTTCCCTTTTTTAACAGCAACTGGTATTTTAATCCGTTTAGGAATTGCTCACAAATTAGGACATATTTTACAGCCCATTATGAAGCCAATATTTGGTTTATCTGGTATCTGTGCCTTTCCTTTTATATTAGGCATGATTTCAGGCTATCCCTCTGGTGCAAAAATTACGGTTACACTTTATCAAAAAAAGGCTCTTTCTAAAAAAGAGGCTCAGCGTATCCTTGCCTTTTGTAACAATCCTGGACCACTTTTTGTTGTAGGTACAGCTGGTACTGCTTTTTTAAAAAATCCATATCTTGGATATTTTATGCTCTTTTGTACCTTTGCTGGTGCTATCGCAACAGGAATACTACTACGCTTTTTTTACCATACCAAAAATGACATAGATTATAAGTCTACTTCTTATGCCATTCCCTTTGTTACAGAACCGATAGGGAAAATATTAGCTGATTCCGTTGCAGATGCTATGGAAACTGTCACACAAATAGGCGGTTTTATTATACTTTTTGGTGTAATTATTGAGGCATTTCATCAAACAGGTATTTTTGCTTTTTTGACTAGTATTATTTCTATCATACTACCTCTTTCTTCTGACGCTATTGCTGGAATCATTGGTGGTATACTAGAAATGACAAATGGTGCTTCTCTTTTAAGTCAAGCACCAGAACAAATTCATATACAATTAGTATGCATTACTGCGATACTTTCTTTTGGAGGGCTTTCTATACTAGCGCAAACTTTAGGAATATTATCCTCAATTAATATTTCTAGTGCAAAATATTTTTTATCAAAATGTATTAACAGCATTTTTTCTGCTATAATTTGTTTTTTTTGCTATCCTTTATTAGAAAACAAATTAATAAAAGCAGTTTCCGTAGGTTCTTTTCCTACAAAAACTGCTCCCTTATCCTATCACTTTTTTGTTTTTTATATATTGTTTTTATTATTCGCATTATTTTTACTTTCTTTTTATCGTATACATCAAAGATAATGATTATCTACCTAAACGTAATTCTTGTATATTTTCAGATAATACAGACAAGGTATCTCCAAAATATTGGTCTGTTTTCATACTTTCATCATATACTACATTTTTTAGCTCTCGCAGCCTTTCTTGTGCTGACCCCAATACATCTTCTGCGTATTCCATAGCACCAATACGCAGTTCTTTTGATGTCTTTTTTGCAGAGTCTACAATTTCTGCTGCCTGTTCATATGCCAATTTTGTCACTTCATTTTCATCCACCATACGTTTCACACGTTCTTCAGCATTTTTAATAATTTCATCTGCTTCTTTTTGAGCATCAATTAATATCTTATTGCGTTCTTCAATGACCCATTTCGATTGTTTTAACTCATTAGGAAGTTTCAGACGAATTTCTCCAATAATCTCATACAGTTCTTCTTTATCAACAGATACTCTATTACTAAAGGGTACTGCACGGCTATTATCTAATGTTTCTTCTAATTCATTTAGCAAATCTAAAACGGTTTCCATATTGCATTCCCTCACTTCTTATATTTTTCTGCCACAAACTCCCTAATCTCATATGGCACCATAAAATCAATATTGCCCCCAAACACAGCAACTTCTTTTACATTTGTAGAACTTAATGCTAAGTGTTCTTCATCTGCTGCCAAAAATATGGTCTCTATCCCTCCATACAATTTCCGATTGATTAAATACATTTGAAATTCTGCTGTAAAATCCATATTATTACGCAGTCCCCTAATTGCAACCGTTGCACCAACTTTTTTGGCAAAATCTACCAAAAGCCCCTGAAAAGATGCAACTTCTACATTTTTAATCTCTTTTGTAACCAATTCTAAATGGTGTTTTCTTTCTTCTACTGTAAATAGTGCTTTTTTATTGGGATTTTCCAATATCGCTACTATCAAATGGTCTGTAATCGCTGCTGCTCTTTTTATTATGTCAAGGTGTCCTAATGTAACAGGGTCAAAACTCCCTGCATAAATTGCTTTTATCATTTTTCACTTTCCTCCAACGCCAGAAATGTCATTACTGTCGTTTTATAGCTCTTTTCTTTTATTATATTTAAACCAGAAATAGACTTTATCTCTATTCCTGTGCCTCTTTCCCATATGACATATCCATCTTTTTTTAATAATTCATATTCTACAATTTTATTACATACTGATTCTGCTACGCCCAACTGGTAGGGTGGGTCTAAAAAAATAATGTCAAATTTCTTTTTTTGCTGCCTTAACAAATCAAGTGCCTCAAACACATCTTTTTGTAATAGCACAGCATTTTGCTGCAATTTTGTATGTATTAAATTTTCTGTAATCATCTCACAAGCCTTTTTTGACTTTTCTACAAATATACATTCTATTGCTCCTCTACTCAACGCTTCAATACCGATTGCTCCGCTTCCAGAAAACAAATCTAAAAAATGACATTGTGGCAAATCAAATGCTATCATATTAAATAATGTTTCTTTAATACGGTCTGTTGTGGGTCTGGTTTCCAATCCCTCTATTGTTTTTAATTTATGTCCTTTTGCTTTTCCTGCAATGACACGCATATATTGTCACACCTTTTTATAAAACACTTTTTTATTTCTTCAAATCAATCATTTTTTTTCGTTTTTCTACATCTTTTAGAGTATAGCAAATAATATATAAAAAAACAATAATAAATCTTTTACAAAAAACTTACTATTCTCCTATTTTCATAAATCATATAGATAACTGTTCATTTTGCCACAATGCTGTTACCTGCTGCTTTAGTTCTTTATGAATCTCCATTTGCAAATATTTATCCCTTTGTAACAACATTTCCGCTGCACTTTGTGCTTCTTTTAATATTGGCATATCTTTATACAAATTACCAATCTTTAATTCTGGTAATCCATGCTGTCTTGTTCCAAAAAATTCTCCTGGACCTCTTAATTTTAAATCCATTTCTGATATGACAAAACCATCACTCGATTTTGACATTACATTCATTCTTTGTTTTGCTATTTTATTTTTTCCCTCGTTTATCAGGATACAATAGGATTTTTCACTTCCTCGTCCTACTCTACCCCTTAACTGGTGCAGTTGCGCCAAGCCAAATCGTTCCGCATTTTCAATTAACATAATCACAGCATTTGGCACATTGATGCCTACTTCAACCACTGTTGTGGAAACCAAAACATCTATTTCTCCCTTTGAAAATTGTTCCATAATACTTTGTTTTTCTTTTGCTTTCATTTTTCCATGCACACAAGTTACTCTATAGCCTTTTAGTGTTCCCTCTTGCAATGCCTCTGTATAGGAAAGCACTGCTTGTACTTCTAATTTTTCGTTTTCTTCTATCATAGGACATATAATATAACTCTGTAAACCCATATCAGCGTGTTTTTTTATAAATTGATAGATTCTTTCTCTATAGCTTGGTGTTACGGCTAGTGTATCAATCTTTTGTCTTCCTGGTGGCAACTCATCAATAATAGAAATATCCAAGTCCCCATACAATATTAAGGCAAGTGTTCTTGGTATTGGTGTTGCTGTCATAACCAATACATGGGGATTTTCTCCCTTTTCAGATAAAGCACTCCTTTGTCTTACACCAAAACGATGCTGCTCATCTGTTACCACCAGCCCTAATTTATAAAATACAACATTTTTTTGTATGACTGCGTGCGTACCCAATATCATTTTTGCTTCTCCTGTTGCTATTTGCTCCAATACTTCCCTTTTTTGTTTTGCTGTCAACGAGCCAGTCAAAAGCACTGTTTTAATATGTAATGGCTCAAACAATTTACTAAAAGATTCATAATGCTGTTCTGCCAAAACTTCTGTTGGCACCATAAGCGCTGCCTGATAACCATTTTGTATTGTCCAATACGCAATGGTCATCGCAACAGCCGTTTTACCACTTCCTACATCTCCCTGTACCAAACGATTCATTACTTTTCCTTTTGTCATATCTTTTTTGATTTCTAATATGACCTTTTTTTGCGCACTTGTCATGGAAAAAGGCAATCTTTTTTCAAATTCCTCTATGCATTTTACTTTTTTCATCACAATACCCTCTTTGCCCTCCTGCAATGTCTGTTTCATGATTAGCAGCCCTATTTGCAGTAAAAAAAATTCCTCAAATACAAGCCTTCTCCTTGCTTGAAAAAATTTTTGCTGTGTTTCGGGAAAATGGATATTTTCTATTGCAAAATTACGCTCACATAAAAGATATTCTTTTCTAATCCAAAATGGCAACCACTCTTTTAATTGTCCTTTTACCTGCTCCAACACATTACCTATCAATTTACGCCATATTTTTTGTGACAAGCCATTGACAGAGGGATAGATTGGTACAATTTTATCCAGTGCAATCTCCGCTTTTTCATATTCTGGTGAAGCGACTTCCAATTTCCCATACTTTTTTTGTACTTTTCCCGTAAACAAATATTCTGTCTTTTCTGCAAACGCTTTTTTCATATACAGTTGATTATACCAAACAGCAAATATACTTCCTGTTTCATCATACAATTTTATTCTCGTAAATGTAATGTTTTTGATGCGTATATTTTCTCCCTGCCCTTTTACATAGGCAATAAATGTATTTTCCTCATTTGCTACTAAATCTTTTATTTTACATACATTACTTCTATCATCATATTCCCTAGGAAAATGTGTCAGCAAATCTTCTGCTGTAAAAATACCCATACTATTTAATTTTTTTGCTCGAAGTTCTCCTACATTAGGCAATTCTAATACAGTGCAATTCAAATCCATATTTTTTTATACACTCCTACAAAAAAAGCGCTATAAAAAAACGTACTCGTTCTTTCATAACGCTCTTTTATTCCTTATTCTACTGAAATAATATAATAATATAAAGGTTGTCCGCCTCTTTGTAATTCTACATCACAATCTGGAAATTTCTTTTCTGCATATTTTTTTATCACTTCTGCATCTTTTTCTGTTACATCTGCTCCATAATAAATACTAATCATTTCTATTTCTTCTGTTACAATTTCTTCAAGAAGGTCTTTTACACATCTTTCAACACTCTTTGATATGACAGTAATCATATCTTCCTGCATACCAATAATATCGCCTTCTTGTATTCGATTTTTACCAAATACAGTTTCTCTTACTGCATAGGTGACACTGCCTGAAACTACATTTCCCATGCTCTCTATCATGCCATCTTGCATTTGTTCTGCATCTTTTTCTGTTACATTTAACATTGCTGCTATACCCTGTGGTATGGTTTTTGAGGGTATCACAACAATTTTTTTATCTTTTATCAACTTTGCTGCTTGTTCTCCTGCTAATATAATATTTTTATTATTAGGCAATATAAAAACTGTTTTCGCATTTACTTTTTCAACCGCATTTAATATATCTTCTGTACTAGGGTTCATGGTTTGCCCACCTTGTATTACTTCATCAACACCTAAATTTTGAAATATCTCCGTCAAACCATCTCCAGGTGAAATTGCCACAAATCCAATTTCTTTTTCTTCCTTTGGCTTCTCTGGTTCTTGTTGTTTGATTTCCTTTTTTTGCGTATTAGAAAAGTCAATGCGGTTTGTATGCTGTTGTCTCATATTATCAATTTTTAAACCGCTTAGCTCCCCTATTGTCAAAGCTTTTTCCAAGGCAAGTCCAGGGTGGTCTGTATGCACATGAATTTTAATCAATTCTTCATCACTGACGCAAACAATAGAATCTCCTATTGTCGCAAGATAGGTTTTTAAATTTTGTACTACTTTTTCTTTTACATTTTTTACTAATATAAAAAATTCTGTACAATAGCCAAAGGTAATACTTGTATTTTCTATTGATGCTAGTGCTGCAAAATTTTCTTGTTCTATTTCTTCTGGCTCTACTACTTTTAGTGCTTCAATCGTATTCCTACTTTCAAAAGCTCCCTCCAGCAAATAAAGCAATCCTTTTGCTCCTGCATCAACAACACCCGCTTGTTTTAACACTGGCAACATCTCTGTTGTCTGCAAAAGCATAGCGTTTCCATCTTCTATTACTTTTTGCAAAAATACATCTATATCATCTGTCGTTTCTGCTACCTTTACAGCACTATCAGCGCACGCCTTTGCTACAGTTAATATTGTACCCTCTTTGGGCTTCATAACGGTTTTATACGCCGTTTTTACCGCATTTTGAAACGCTTGTGCCAATTCCTTTGTATTTGCTTCTTCCAAGTTCCCTAAGCCCTTTGCAAAGCCTCTAAATATTTGTGAGGTAATAACTCCAGAATTTCCTCTTGCTCCTCTTAATGCGCCATTTGATATTGCTTTTGCTACTTCACTAACAGAAAGTGTATTTAATTTTTCTACTTCTTTTGCTGCGGCAAGTGCCGTTAATGACATATTTGTACCTGTATCACCATCAGGTACTGGAAATACATTGAGTGCATCTACAATTTGTTTTTTTTCGTTGAGACGGTTCGCTCCTGCTATCATCATTTTTTTCAGTATCAAACCATTTAATTTCGTTAGTGCCACGATACTTTCCTCCCTCTATTTTAGCTATCTACACGAACGCCATCTACAAAAATATTGATGCCTTCTACCTGTAATCCTGCATATTCCTCTACTTTATATTTTACTGTACTGATAATATTATTTGCAATGACAGAAATATTTGTACCATATTCTACTATAATATGAAATTCTAAATTGATTTTATTTTCGTTTACTGTCATTTTTATTCCTTTTGTTAAACTTTCTAATTTTAAAAGCTGCACAAGTCCATCTTTTACATTTTTTGCTGCCATACCTACAATACCATAGCAATCCAATGCTGCATATCCTGCAATTCTTGCAATTACTTCATAATCTATTGTAATAACGCCATATTCGTTTTCTAATTTTGCTGTCATAAGGTTTCAGCCTCCTTAAAATATACAGTTTATTCTAGTAACACAATTTTAGTATACCATCAAATATTACTTTTTTGAATGGAAATTAAAAAAAATTTTATTGATAATACCATATTTTAATGTCTTTGACAACAGAATACTACTTTTATTATAAATTTTTTGAGAAATAAATCATATACTGTATTGCAAAAAATATTGTTTTCTGATAAAATACTTTTGTTGTGTCACATAAGCAGGTAAGGAGGTGCATACAATGGCTAAATGTGAGATTTGTGAAAAAAGTCAAATAAAAGGTCACAGAATTAGTATTAACCGTAGTCAGGTTAGTAGACGTGCAAACAGAAAATGGAAACCTAATGTAAAAAAGGTAAAAATCATTGATAATGGAACAGTAAAATCAATTTACATTTGTACAAGATGTTTGCGTTCCAATAAAGTTACACGTGCAATATAATAGTAATTCCCACTATCTATTTGATAGCGGGAATTATTTTTTTATTTATATTTATAATTTTTTAACAGTTACTAAATAGCAAAAATCCCCCTACTGCTACCAATATTACTGCCACAACAAACCCCCACCAGGGTATTATCAGCACAATCAACATACCACAGCCACCAGAAAACAATGATAACCCCAGCAGACGCTTTTGAGGCACACCACCAAACCGTCTGCCCACTCAGCCACCTCATTTTTTATTTACTTCTATTATATTTATGTTTATAAAAAAAGTAAAATGTCACTTTTGATATGTTTTCTTTGCTAAAATAATATTATTTTATTTTACATATATTTTTATGTCTATTTCTCCATCTTTCTAATTCTTTTTGAATCTTTTTATCATCTGATATCCAGTCAAGAAAGTCTTGATAAAATTCATCAAAACTATGAGATACAAAAGCATAAGCATATTCATTGTCTGTATCAAAAATTTGACCATACATTTCACCTGCTGTAATAATGCCAAAGTCCCATTGACAACCATGTGTACCAAGTACAAAAAAACCATCTGTATCACACCAGTCATCATCATTTTCATATATAAAATATCTTTCAGGATTTCGCTCGTAAGCTTCTTTTGTTGTAATAGCATAGTGTTCTACTTCATATGCTTGCATTTGTAGTGGTACAAACGGATTTGCAAGACTATATCTATATGCTTCATTAAACTTTTCAACAGTGGGGCTTTCTCCTCTTATCAAAAAACTTGTAAAAGGTCTAATGCCATAATCAGGGCCTGCTCC
>CAMXTM010000082.1 GCA_947246775.1 uncultured Clostridium sp.
TGTACTAAAAAGTATGCTGCAAACATTGGGCTATGTGTTAGAAGAACATAGAACAGAAAATATGATTGAAATAAAAGGAAATGGTATTACAAACTATTTTTATATTTTTGGTGGAAAAGATGAGCGTTCTCAAGACTTGATACAAGGTATTACACTAGCAGGCGTATTTTTTGATGAAGTAGCACTTATGCCTGAATCTTTTGTCAATCAAGCAACAGGTAGATGTTCAGAAAGCGGCTCTAAATTCTTTTTTAACTGCAATCCTGAAGCTCCTTTTCATTGGTTTAAAATGAATTGGATTGACAAAAAAGAGGGAAATGAAAAAGGGAAAAATCTATACTATTTACACTTTACTATGAATGATAATGTTTCCTTATCAGAAGAAATTAAAAAAAGATACCAAAGTATGTATATTGGTGTTTTTTACTTACGATATATACTGGGACAATGAGTACTTGCAAATGGTGTAATATATGATATATTTTCAGAAAAAAAAATACTTATACAGACCAAAGTAGACCACAAAACCTAAAAACAAAAACAAGAAGATATATCAGTTGTGATTATGGCACCAATAATCCAATAATATTTTTAGATATTTGGGACGATGGAGAAACAATATAGATTGACAACAAATATTATTATGACAGCAAAGTTACTCAAATGCAAAAGTCTGATAATCGGTATGGAGATGATTTTGATGAATTTGTAGTATTAGAAAATAGAACACTTTTTCAAGTTGTTATTGACCCATCTGCTGCAAATTTTGCGACAGAGTTAAGAAATAGACGTTATAGAGTAAAACAAGCGGATAATAGCGTATTAGAGGGAATACGACTTGTTGCCACCATGATAGACAAAGGCAGAATCAAAGTGAATGTAAAATGTGTGAATTGGTTGAAAGAAATAAGAGGGTATGTGTGGGACACAAAAGCACAAGAGCATGGAAAAGAAAAACCACTTGAGATAGGCGACCATGCTATGGACGCAACAAGATATTTTGTAAAAACAATGATACCAAATAGGAGATTTGCAAAATGAGCAGAAAAAGAAAAACAAAAAATAAAGATAGTAAAAATACAATCCGTTCTCCAAGTAAAACAAATCATATCAATTCTTTTCTTTTGGAGCAATTATTACAAAGAAAAACAATGTTTGATGGTTTTTCTAATGCTGCTACTAGAATGGGACAAGGTACAAGCAATTTATTAGAGGGAACAGAATATAAAAGTAATAGGCTATCTTTTGACTGGAATTTATTAAATACACTATATCGAGAACATTGGATTGTAAGACGTATTGTAGATGTTGTAGCAGAGGATATGGTGAAAAATTGGTACAAAATAAAATCCCAGTTAGACCCAAAAGAAATTAAAAAAATAGCTATATTAGAAAGAAAAACACAATTAAGAGCAAGAATTTTGGAGGGCTTACGCTGGGCAAGATTATACGGCGGTGCGGCTGGTGTGATTATGATACAAGGACAAGAAGATATGCTTGACCAGCCCTTAGAAATGGATACGCTTTTACCAGGCTGTTTTAAAGGACTTTTAATCCTAGATAGATGGAATGGGATTTATCCAGATATGCAGCTAGTAGAGGATAGCAATGATATTGATTTTGGTTTACCAGAATATTATCATATTCGTTCTGACGCAATTGGTACAGGAGTAAAAGTACATCATAGCAGAATTGTAAGATTTATCAATAGAGATTTACCTTATATTGAAAAATTGCTAGAAAGTCACTGGGGCGCTTCTGAGTTGGAACACGTTTATGATGAGTTGAAAAAAAGAGATAATACCAGTTGGAATATTGCAACGCTTATCTTTTCAGCAAATTTAAAAGTCTATCAAATGGACGGTATGGAGCAAATTGCATTGATGGATGAGCAAGCACTAGGTGATTTGTATAAAACACTTATGATAATGAATGAAATGATGAATAACAACAGTATGCAGGTAATTGGAAAAGAGGATTCTTTTGATACAAGGCAATATACTTTTAGTGGTTTATCAGATGTGTATTCAGAGTTTATGATGGATGTAGCAGGTGCAGCAGAAATGCCTGTTACAAAGTTATTTGGACGTTCTCCAGCAGGAATGAATGCGACAGGAGAAAGTGATATGCAAAATTATTATGACAGCGTAGAACAAAAACAAGAATCTTGCTTGCGCCCAGTATTAGAAAAATTGTTGCCGATTTTGTGTATTTCTACTTTTGGTGCAGTACCAGATGATTTAGAAATAGAATTTAATACTTGCAGAAGACCAACGGAAGAAGAAAGAAAAACATTAGCACAACAAATTGCAGCGGCAATCAATGAAACTTATAATTCTGGACTGATTAGTCAAAAAACAGCATTAAAAGAATTAAGACAGTCTGCTGAAAATACAGGTATGTGGACGAATATTACAGATGAGGATATTGAAAACGCCAGCAGCGATACTACATTTCCAACAGAGGATTTAACACAGCCACCCTCTTTTTTTCAGAATGGAGAAATAAGTCATGAAGAAAAAGAATGAGTATTTGTCCGTATGGAAAACAAGTAAAAGATTAGAAAGAAATTATGAAAGAATATTAAAAGTAGTACAAAATCAATTTTTTCAAGCAATTGCAAATCAAGATAATGTAAATGAAATGATAAATGTATTAAAAGTGCTTTCCAGACAAGATTCTTTTGAAACATATTGTCAAGAACTTGCTTTGAAAATGGTGACATCTGTTTATCGAAAAACAGAAGGAAATTGGCGAAAAGCAGCAGAACAAAACACAAAAGGGCATGACATTTATGAGGCAATCAAAAAAGAAAAACAAAATGTATTGATAGAAAATACAATAAAAAAATTGATAGAACAAAATGCCTATTACATCAAAACATTACCATTAGAGATTGCAAGTGATATGACAAAATATATTGAAAAAGAAACGGCAAAAGGTAGGAGAGCAGAAGAATTAGCACAAGAGATAAAAAAGAGATTTCCAGAAAAATCAAATGCAAATGCAAAATGTATTGCAAGAACAGAGGTAAGCAAAGCACAGTCTGCACTAACAAGAGCAAGAGCAGAAACCTTAAATATACAATGGTATATTTGGAGAACCTCTCAAGATGAAAGAGTAAGAAATGCCCATAAACATATGGAAGGCGTATTGATAAATTGGAAAGACCCTCCCTCACCAGAGCAACTGTCAAAATCAAAATATCAATATGGGAAATATCATGCAGGCGAAATATTTAACTGTAGGTGCTATGCAGAACCTATTGTAGATATTAGATTAATCAAATTTCCATGTAAAGTGTATTACAATGGCAGGATTGTAAAAATGAAAAAAGCAGAGTTTTTAAAAATCATGTAGAGAGGAGGAAATTCGTTGCAGCTCAAAAATAAAATAGTAAAAGACAAAAAAGCCTTTTATGGTAGCTGTATTAGTGAGAATAGAATACGAACGCCATAGGGCTTTTTAATATGCAAAAATGTACCAATTGCCAAAGTAGGAACACAGCAATACCTGGGCGAGGAACTAGGAATAGAAGATTGTGAGAATGACCTTTTTACAGTAATTAGAACAGAATAAGAAGTGTTTTCTCCAAAAACAATTGCTAGCTTTGAGGGAAAGCCTTTCACAGATGACCATTCAGAAGGAGACGAATTTGTAACAGCAGAAAACTATAAACAGTATGTAAAAGGTCATGTAACCAATGTAAGGAGAGGAGAAGGAGAATATTCTGATAAATTACTAGCAGACATTATTGTGTACGACAAAACAGTCATAGAAGAAATTGAAAGTGGAAAAAGAGAAATCAGTTGCGGATATGGCTGTGATTATGATATAGACGAAAAGGGGAACATATTACAAGTTCATATCACAGGAAACCATGTTGCTTTAGTGGATGAGGGTAGAGCAGGACACAGTGTAAGAATACTACCATAACAAATATAAAAAAGGAGTTGTAAAACATATGGCAAAATCAAAAACAGCAAAACAAATTATTGCAAGATTTTTTTCGTCTTATGCAAAAGATGCTTCTCCAGAAGAAGTAGAAGAAGTTGTAACAGCTATTAATGAAGCAAAGGACGAAGAACCACAAACAACACAAGATGAAGAACCAGCAGCAGAAAATACACAAACAACAGATGAGGATGTGCTTGCCAAAGTATTAGATGGCATACAAGTATTAAAAGATGAAATCAGTGCATTAAAAGTAGCAAATCAAGAACAGAATGACCCTTTGGCAAAATTAGAGCAAAAACTGGAAAATGAAATTGCTTCAGATAGTAATGAAGAAGTGGCAGTAGATGATGACATTACAGAGGATGAGGACGAAATAACAGCAGACGATGACATTACAGCAGATGATGATGAAAATATTACAGAGGACGATGACATAATCGAAGATGATGACATAGAAGCAACAGACGAAGAAACCACAACAAGTGCAGCGGATAAAAAGTTAATGTTACAAGTTATTCGCAATATCTGTCCTGTTGTAGCAAAAATGAAAGATGGCAAACAGAAAAAAGCAGTAACAGATTCTTTAATCAAAATGGCACGAGTTTCTTCTGGTAAAAGTAGGACACCAAAAAAGAATGGTTATGCTGCCATTATGAGAGCAAAACAAAGACACAGCACGCAATTTATGACACAAGATAGTAGAAAATATGATGAAAGCCAATTGGGCAGAGAAATTGCAAAACAAAGGAATCCACACTATAAAACAAAATAAAGGGGGAATGATTATGTCTGGAAAAGCAATCGGTAAAAATTTTGATTTAGGTTATGCAGGAAATGTTTCAAGAAATAGAGATACAGTCATTGTAGCGAGAGTAGTCAAACAAGAAACAGAAAGTATTTTATTTGGACAAGCAGTTGTATTGAATGAGGATAACACAATACAAAAAATAGGTACAGACAATACACAAGAACAATGTATTGGTATTGCAGTAAGAGAGGTAAAACAAACCACAAATTACATAACATCGGAAGGAGCCTATCATGCAGGGGACGCTTGCAGTATTTTAACAAGAGGTTGTATTACTGTAAAATGTAACAAGGGTACTCCAAAAGCAGGCGGTAAAGTGTATGTTAGAGTAGAAGAAGACGAAAATATTGAAAATGGTGGAGTAGGAGAATTTGAAGCAGAACAAGATACAGGTAATATTGCATTAGAAAATGTGATTTTTACTACAGGACAAATAGACAAAAATAATATTGCAGAAATTACAGTATTAGCAAGAAGAATATAAAAAAGATGGGAGGAATCATAGAATGATAAATTTTAAAAAAAATAATTTTCCACAGCAAACTATCCCAATCAAAGGTAGAAGAACACTAGATTCTGCTGCTATTGGTGCAGGTATGGCATTTTTAGAGGGACAGCTTGAAAAAATAGACCCAAAATTGAGGGAGCCACTTTCTCGTACTTGGTGGCCCAGAGATATTGTAGCAAAAACAGGAGGCGGTTTTGTAGAATATACTTCTGCATATGATGTTTCTTATGCTACAACAGGCGGAAATAGTAATGGTATTATAGGAGGAGAAACAAACGAATTGCCTACCATGCAAGCAGATATTAGCAAAGAAATCTATAAGGTATTTAATTGGGGACACGTTTTAAGAGTACCTTATATAGACCAACAAAAACTACAAAAAATAGGCAGAGATTTAGAAGGTATCCTAAACACTGGTTTAAAATTAGTATATGACAAAACATTAGATATGAATGTATATGAGGGATTTGCAGAATATGGTACTTATGGACTTGTGAATAATCCAAATATTCTTACTAAAACAGCAGCACCAGCAGCAGACGGCACCACAACAGCATGGATGAAAAAGACACCTGATGAGATATTATCAGACATCAATGGAGCGATTACAGCAACATGGGTTAATTCAGAATATGACCTATCTGGTATGGCAAACCATATTTTGATTCCACCAGAACAATATAGTACATTGGTAGAAAGAAAAGTCTCCGATGACGCAAGCAAATCAATCTTAACTTATTTGTTAGAGAATAATATCGGAAAAGAGCAAGGCATTACATTTTTTATTGGACCATGTCCATTTTTAAAAGGAGCAGGTACAGGTGGTACAGATAGAATGCTTGCTTATGTCAATGATGAGGACAAAGTCAGATTTTCTATTACAGTGCCTTTGACACGCACAATGGTAGAATCTTCTACAACACAGTTATCTTATTTATCTGCATTTATTGCACAATTTGGACAAGTAGAATTTTTATATTTGCAACCTGTACAATATGTAGATGGTATTTAATGAAAGGGGTAAGAGAATGAGAATCTTTACAAAAAAAGCATTTCAGTTTGAAAAACAAAATGTAGCTAGTGTAGTGACAAAAGCAATGGCATTTCAAGAGGTACCCGATTGGGTAAAAGATACATTGCTTTTTAAATTGGCATTAAAAGATGGTTCTATACAAGTGATTGCAAATACAAAGCAACAAAAGGAACTTGAAAATAATGGTATGACAGAAGAAGAAAAAGAATTAAGGGAACAAGCAAAGCAGCTTGATATTAAAAAATGGCAGACACTAGGGATTGATAAATTGAAAAAAGCAATAGAAGAAAAGCAAAAACAATTGCAACAACAAGGACAAGGAGGACAACAGGAAGGACAAAAAGAAGGACAAGAACAAACACCAACACAATAAAAGCAGGTGATAGATAATGAAAGCGATTTGGAAAGGCGGACAAAATCCGCCTTTTACACTTGCTGATTTTTTAAAAATATATCCTCAATTTGAAACTGTATTACCAGAAGAAATCATACAAATGTATTTAGATTTTGCACATCATTGTATCAAGTATCAACGTTGGAGAAATGGTTTTAAAATAGGAATAGGACTTTTTGTAGCACATTTTTGCACACTTTATTTACAGTCTTTTAGTGATAGCACTGCACAAGCTGTTATCAATACAGGACAATCAAAAGGGCTTGTAACAAGCAAGACAGTAGATGGTGTTTCAGTCAGTTATGATTATGGAACAGCATTGCAAGGTTTATCTGAGTGGGGCGGTTGGACAATGACTACTTATGGCACACAGTTAGTAATGTTGGCAAAGTTATATGGTAAAGGTATGTTTGTTGTACCATGATAGGAGAAAATATAATATGGAGATATTTGAATTTTTAGGAGAAGTAAGAGAAACAGACAGATAATTGCAGGCTGTTCAAAAAAGTATAAAAGCAATAAAAAAAGTAGAGGTATTGGTAGGAGTGCCACAAGAAGAAACAGGCAGGAAAGAAAAAGGAGTTACCAATGCAGAGCTTTTGTATATTCATACAAACGGTTCTCCTAGCAATCATATACCGCCTAGACCAATTATAGAGCCAGCAATACAAGATAGTAAAGAAGAAATCGGAATATTACTCAAAGAAGCAATTTTAAAAGCCTTAGAAGGTGATATAGATGGTGCTATGGCAGGTATGGAGAAAGCAGGCTTACAAGGGGAAAATGCAGCCAAAGGTTGGTTTACCAATCCCAAAAACAACTGGGCAGGAAATGCAGAAAGTACCATAAAACAAAAAGGAAGTAGTAAGCCATTGATTGATACAGCACAATTAAGGAAGTCTATTACACATGTTGTAAAAAAGAAGGGATAAGGATGATTGATGTATCAGAACTAATAAAAGATAGTGATTTTGCAACAACTTATATTGTACATAGAAAAATAGGAGCATGGGAAAAAGGACGCTTTTCTGTAAAAGAAGAACAAAGTTTTCCCTATATAGGTGTTGTACAACCTGCTACCGAAAAAGAATTAGAGCAGCTAGAGATAGGTGATAGACAAAAATTGGTTATGAAATTTTTATGTGCCTATCCAGATGAAATATTTGTAACACAGCAAAATGAACAAGAAGAACGATTTGCAGATGTCATAGAATATTTGGGGAAAAGATATAAAGTCATCAAAGTGAAGAATTGGCAGTATTCTGGAGGATATTGTAGAGCTTTTGCTGTGGAGGTGGAAGATGGAGATAATTAAGACAGTAGAAGAAATAGAGGATATTT
>CAMXTM010000083.1 GCA_947246775.1 uncultured Clostridium sp.
TCAGTAACGTCCTCTCATTGTATGTTAAAAAAGAATAGGAGATTGTTATTATGGGTAATGAAATATTGCGTATGGAACAAATTACAAAAATATATCCCAATGGTGTCATGGCGAATAAAGAAGTCAATTTGTTTGTCAATGCAGGAGAAATTCATGCCTTAATGGGAGAAAATGGCGCAGGAAAAAGTACACTGATGAAGATATTGTTTGGGATAGAACCAAAAGATAGCGGCAAGATTTATTTTGAGGGAAAAGAAATCAATTCTCAAAGCGCAGCGGAAACGATTAAGTTGGGGATTGGTATGGTACATCAACATTTTATGCTTGTGGAGTCCTTGCGAGTATATGAAAATGTAATATTAGGTATGGAGCCAAAAAAAGGAATTTTTACAGATAAACAGTCAGCAATACAGCTTGTAAGGGATATGGCAAAAAAATATAATTTGAATGTAGACCCTATGGCAAGGGTATCAGAGCTGTCTGTTGGGGTAAAGCAAAAAGTAGAGATATTAAAAGTATTGGTTCGAGGCGCAAAACTTTTGATATTGGACGAGCCAACAGCTGTATTAACACCGCAGGAAACAAAGGAACTATTTGAACAGTTGATATTGTTAAAGCAAAATGGACATACCATTATTTTTATTTCTCACAAAATAAAAGAAGTAAGGCAAATTTGTGATAATATTACTGTGCTGAGAGGGGGACGCTATGTAGGTACGATGCCAGTAGCAAATTCTACAGAGGAACAAATTTCACGATTTATGGTAGGACGTGATGTGGTATTAAAAGTAAATAAAGAGCCTGCACAATTTGGTGATGTACTTTTAGATGTGCAAAATTTGAGCTATAGTAATCAAGAAAATAAAAAAGTGTTAAATAATGTGTCATTTCAGCTCAAAAGAGGGCAAATATTAGGCGTTGCTGGGGTAGAGGGCAATGGACAAAATGAATTAGCGGAGTGTATTTTTGGTTTTTATAAAAATGCGCAGGGGAAAATATTATTAAATGGACAAGATATGCTGGAAAAAACAATACATGATATTCGAGAAAGTGGAATTTCTTATATTCCAGAAGACCGTATCAAAACAGGTGTTGCAAAAGATGTTACAATATGGGAAAATATTGTATCAGATAGAATTGATAGTAAAGAGTTAAAACAAAATGGATTTTTAAATAATAAAAAAATAAGAGATATGGCAAAAAAACTGATAAAAGATTTTGCAATACTTTGTAAAAATGAAGACCAGTTAGCAGGAATGCTTTCTGGGGGAAATATGCAAAAAGTAGTTGTAGCAAGGGAATTTTCGGCAAATCCAGAATTGTTGATAGCCAATCAACCTACAAGGGGGATTGATGTAGGTGCAAATGAATTTATATGGAAAAAAATAATTGAGCAAAGAGATGCAGGCAAGGGGATTTTGTTGATTTCTGCGGACTTAAATGAAGTGATGGAGCTGAGCGATAGCATACTGGTTATGTGTGATGGAGAAATAGCGGCATATTTTGAAAATAGTAAGGATATTACAGAGTATGACCTTGGTATGTATATGCTTGGCATTAAAAAGCAAACAGAACAAGAACGGAGGGGAGCATAATGACAATCAAACGAAATGCTATGACAGTTGTAGAAATATTAAGAACAATGGTAGCAATATTTTGTTCTCTTTTGATGGTGTTTGCGATAATATTGCTGGTAAGTGACCAACCAATGTCTGCCTTGCGGGATTTTTTGATAGGGCCGTTAACATCAGTCAGAAGAATGGGAAATGTAATAGAGGCAATGACACCACTGATATTTACGGGACTGTCTGTCACAATGCTTTATAGAGCAGGGCTATTTAATTTAGCGATGGAGGGTGCTTTTTTTATAGGAGCGGTGGCAGCAACGGCAGGTGCATTGCTTTTTGAATTGCCTGCTGGCATCAATTTAATTGTGGCGATGTTGTTTGCGGCAGTAGCAGGGGGAATTGTAACACTGATACCAGCAGTATTAAAAGTAAAATGCCATGCAAATGAATTAGTAACGTCCTTGATGTTAAACTATGTTTGTTTATATTTGGGATTGTATATCATTACAGCATATTTTTATGACCCTCAAATGAACTCAAATTATTCTTATATGTTTGCAGATAGTATGGTGTTGCCAAAACTATTTTCAAAAACAAGAATCAATACAGGTACAATTATTGCCTTTGTGACAGTAGTTGTAGTTTGGCTGATATTAAATAAAACATCATTTGGCTATAAAGTAACATTAGTAGGAAAAAATGATAATATGGCAAAATATTCTGGTATTCATGCAGGTGCTGTCATTATTGGTTCTCAAATATTGGGAGGTGTTCTTGCTGGATTGGGCGGTTCTGTAGAACTGTTTGGAATGTATCAGAGATTTCAGTATCAAGGTTTGCCAGGGTATGGCTGGGACGGCGTGCTGATTGCCATTGTAGCAAGATACCAAGCAAAATATATCCCATTAGCGGCATTGTTTTTGGCTTATTTAAGAATCGGTGCAGATATTATGTCAAGGAATACAGACATTCCTTTTGAAATTGTCAAAATTATACAGGCAATTATGATAGTATTGATTTCAGCACAGGCAAAATTGGTTGTTAAGGAAGCAAAAGAACTAGAAGAAATGGGAGGAAAAACGGCATGAGTATGATAAATGTAATATTTTCTACAGACTTTTTTTTCACTACCATTCGAGTTATGACACCGATTTTGTTTGCAGCACTTGCTTGTATGGTATTTACAAAAGGGGGAATCGACTCCATAGGAACAGAGGGTATTATGTTGTGTTGCGCACTGGCTGGGCCTTTGGGAAGTTATGTTACAAAAAGTGCCTTTGCAGGTGTTGTAGTTGCCATGATAGTTGGGGCAGCGTTGTCTTGCCTTTTTGGCTATGTGACAATATCATTAAAAAGTGAACCTGTGCTTGCTGGTATTGCCTTAAATACTTTGGCGAGCGGTTTAACGATATTTGTAATATACTATGCGACTGGAGAAAAAGGTTCTACACAAAGTTTAATGAGTCCTACTGTGCCTAATGTGCAGATACCACTTTTAAAGAGTATTCCTGTTTTGGGAGCAATTTTTTCTGGACATAGTGTATTGACCTATTTGGGGCTAATCATTATGGTATTGCTTGCCTTTTTTATCTATCGGACACCGGCTGGTTTAAGAATACGTTCTGTGGGAGAAAATCCAGATGCAGCGCAATCGGTAGGTATTAGCGTGATAAAATATAAATATATGTCTTTGTTGATAGCGGGGGCGTTGTGTGGCTTAGGGGGCGCATATATGTCTATGAGCTATGTATCCTTTTTTTCAAAAGAAATGATAGCAGGACGTGGATTTATCGGTATGGCAGCGGAATCTATGGGACGAGGTACGCCTTGGGGTGTGACACTTTCGGCGCTTTTGTTGGGTGCAGCAGATTCTCTTGCTATTAGGTTGCAGTTATTGCAGTTGCCAGCGCAGCTCATACAGACGATACCTTATGTCATTACGATTGTTGCAATTGCGATATACTCTTATTCCCGTTCCAAACAAAAAAGAGGATAAAAACCTTGAGGGCTAGCCCTCAAACTCCCACAAGCCTTTAAAAAGGCTTGAGCGAAATTTTGAGCGAAAACTAACGTTTTCGCAGAAAAACGAATTTACAATTTTATAAAAATATATTTTTGACAGCTTCAAGCGATAGCTTGAAAGCTGTGTTAAAGTTTCTGTCAAACTTTTTTCAAAAAGTTTGCAGAGTTTGAGACAGAGTCTCAAGGTTTTAAAAAAGAAAAGGAGGTTGTTTTGTGGCAAAAAAAGCATGGGAGTATGAAAGGGAATGGATAACAAATGCTGTGCCACCTACTGTAGAGCAAAATTGTGAAGAAGATTGGCTAGAATATCTCAAAGCGGGCATAGCAAGTGATAAAAAATTATTTCACGACTGGTTTAGTGTTGTTCCAGGCTCAAAGGCACCTTGTCATTTGGTTGTAGCAGCAATACAAAGTATGTATAATAGAGGATATGATGTAACAGAAGCGGAAAGCTATATTGCGCTAGGATTACAGGCAGAAAAGCAAAAAGATGGTGCAGCAATCCAGCAAATTACAGCAAAAATATATCATTTGCTCAATACAGCAAAAAAAGATGACACTTCCGACTATTGGAATTATAAACAATATAGCACATGGGAGGACATTGAAAAAGAAGTTGTTTTTGAGCAGCCAAAAGAGATTGATGTATTTGATGATGCCTTTGCAAAAAAGATAAAACATGGCTGGCTTGGGCAGTTAATTGGCGGTGCATTAGGTACACAATTAGAGGGCTATACCACACAAAATATTATGAAAAAATTTGGTGAGGTAAGGGGATATTTAAGAGAACCAGAAACCTATAATGATGACATTACATATCAGCTTGCTTTTTTAGAAGCATTTTGTCAAAAAGGCTATGCTGTTACATCAGAAGACATTGCGCAACAATGGCTTGCGCTAATTGCAGATGGATATTCTGCGGAAGAAACAGCACTGTATAATTTGAGAAAGGGGATTATGCCACCACAAAGTGGCGTTTTGGGCAACTATTTCAGTGATTGGATAGGGGCGCAAATGAGAACGCCGATTCATGGCATGGTTGCGCCAGCAAATCCAAAATTAGCGGCAAAACTTGCTGTGTATGATAGTGTAATTTCCCATTCTAACAATGGTATCATAGGTGGTATGTTTAATGCGATGCTTGTTTCGCTGAGCTTTTCAGAAAAAGATGTAAAAACACTAATAGAAAAAACAATAGCAATGCTTCCTCAAAAAAGCGAATATGCAGCAAAAGCACATTTTGCTTTGGAACAATGTAAAAAATATGACACATGGCAAAAAGCATGGAATGTTTGTGAAGAACATTTTAAACAATATCATTGGATTCATGCCTATCCCAATTTAGCAGCGGAGATTGTAGCACTTTGGTATGGAAACAATGACTTTGAAGAAACTTGTCATATTATCTGTATGGCAGGACAAGATGTAGATTGTACGGCTGCGCCAGTGTTAAATGCGCTTGCTATCTTGATTGATTTTGACACAATAGACCAGCAAAAATATGTAGCACCAATCGGAGATACCATACATACGATGATGAGAAAGTTTCAAAAATTTACGATTACACAGTTGTGTGATAAAACAGTGAATGCTGTTAGAAATGCAAATCAAAGGAAATAAAGGAGTGTGTAAAATGAAATTGTTGTTTGTAAATGCTTGTGCTAGAAAAGATTCCCGCACATTAGAACTTTGTAGATATTTTTTAAAAGAATATCAGCAATGCCATAGTGATGTGGAGATAGAAGAAATTAATATTTGTGAAGAAAAAGAACTATTGCCTATGAATGAACAAAGGTTGATATTGAGAAACGACATCATACAAAAAAAGGATTGGAACCATGCGATGATGAAATATGCTTTGCAATGGAATCAAGCAGAAAAAATATTAATCGGTGCGCCTTATTGGGATTGGAGTTTCCCTTCTGTGCTTAAAATCTATGTAGAAAATATTATGATTTCCGAATTAAATTTTGTTTTTAGAGAAAATCGTTCTGTGGGACTTTGCAAAGGACAAAAAATGCTTTATGTAACAACAGCGGGAGGAAATGCGGAGCAAAACATGGGATATGACTATATGAAAAGGGTACTTTTGGAATTAGGAGAATATCAAAGCCAGTATGTACACGCTGATAATTTAGATGTATATGGAATAGATATTGATGCGATTATGAAAAAAGCAAAAAGTGAGTTGCATGAAATGGTAAAAGATTGGTAAAAAAATAGACTCCAATACTGGATAGTGCTATCCAGTATTGGAGTTGCTATTTATTCGTGTAGTTCTAATGGTAAACCATCAGGGTCTTTAAAAAAAGTATATTTTTTATTGGTGTAACTATCAATGCGAATTTCTTCTGTTTCAATGCCTTTTTGATTTAATTCTTTTACGGTTTCTTCCACAGAATCGACATAAAATGCGAAATGGCGTAAACCGCAAGCCTCTGGAGCAGTAGGGCGTTTGGGACTGTTGGCAATACCAAATAATTCGATTTCGCAGTTGTCTAATTTTAAGTCTAGTTTGTAATCTTTTTTGTCTTTTCTGTAATTTTCTCTTATAATGGAAAAACCTAGTTGATTCACATAAAAATCTTTGGAACGTTCGTAATCTGATGCAATAATTGCAATATGGTGTACTGTTTTTAAATTCATATTGTATCACTATCCTTTCTATTGTATTTTTTTTAGTGTAATCAAAATAAGAAATGTTGTCAATGTAGCTTTTTTTATTTTTTGTGACTAAGTTTCTATTCAAATTTCGTATAATATGCTATGATAGAAATTACGATAAAAAAGGAGGGGTAGTATTGAAAATTATTTGTGGTTTTTTTATGGCTTTGGCAGATAGTGTACCTGGAGTATCAGGTGGAACGATTGCATTTTTGCTGGGGCAATATGATAACTTTATCAATTCGTTAAATAATATTGTTGCAGGGACAATGAAACAAAGGAAAAGGGCAGCACGTTTTTTAATACAATTGATGCTTGGTTGGATAGTAGGATTTATATTGGCTGTGATTGTGTTGACGGCAGTATTTGAGGAACATATTTATCAAATTAGTTCGCTGTTTTTGGGATTTATTATCTTTTCCATTCCGATTGTAACAAGAGAAGAAAGAAAGAGTTTTTTAGGGCATGGCAAAAATATAGTATATATGTTAATGGGGATTGCGTTGGTGGTGCTAATTACATATTTTAACCCTGCGAATGGCGATGGAAAAGCAGTTGATTTAATGAATTTGTCTTTTGGCACTGGATTATATTTGTTTGTTGCGGCGATGATTGCGATATCTGCTATGGTTTTGCCAGGCATATCAGGCTCGACATTGCTTTTGATATTTGGTTTGTATGTACCAGTGATGAACTGTATTAAAAATGTACTGTCGTTTGACTTGAAGTCCTTACCTCCAGTGATGATATTTGGATTTGGGGTATTAGTAGGCATTGTGACAATAGTAAGACTTGTAAAAATAGCATTGCAAAAATTCCGTTCTCAAACGGTGTATACGATATTGGGGTTGATGATAGGTTCTTTGTATGCAATTGTAATGGGACCGACAACGCTGGATACTCCGCAAAAGGCGATGACAATTTCTACTTTTAGTATTGTGTTTTTTGTAATTGGTGGTGCATTGATAGGGGGATTGCAAATGCTTAAAAAATTGCAATTTGATAGTTAATAAAATGATAATAAAAATAAAAAAGGGACTTTTTGATAGCAAAAAGTTCTCTTTTTTGATTTTTAAACTTTTTTTACAAAAATCCGTTTTATTGTTTATGAAACAGCGCATTTGACTATATTTTTATAATAAAACATGGTAAAGTATAGAAAATGCTGACACAATGTAGAAAGGAGAAGGATAGAAATGATAAAGCTTATGAAATACTTAAAAAAATCAACTGGTTTTATATTTATTATTGTAGTATTACTTTTTATACAGGCTTATTGTGACCTTTCTTTGCCACACTATACATCGGATATTGTAGATGTTGGTATACAGCAGGGAGGCATTGAAAATGCCGCAGCAATCCAGTTAAGAAGTGATACAATGGAAAAAATAGAACTTTTTTTGACAGAGGAGCAAAAAGAATTTGTTTTACAGTGCTATCAAAAACAGAATGAGCTGTTTGTACTGCAAACTGTAGAGGAGGATACAAAACAGCAGTTAAATGATATATTGTCAAAACCTATGAATGTTTTGCTTTTGCTTATGACAGAAAGTGAGCAGTTAGAACAAATCAAAAAGCAAATTGGTACAGATGATGTGCTTTCTGGTATGCAGGCATTGCCACAGGAGCAAAGAAGTGCAATAATAGAGCAGTTGCTAAAATTGTTTGACAATCAGCCTGATTCTGTAATAGAGCAGTCAGCAATAGCATTTTTAAGACAAGAATATACCGCACAAGGGATTGATATGGGTGCAATGCAGACAGAGTATATTATAAAAGCAGGTT
>CAMXTM010000084.1 GCA_947246775.1 uncultured Clostridium sp.
TTTGGTGAGGCAAAACAGAAAAAAAAGCGTACCAAAACCAAAAAAGGAGCTGCGATTGAAAGTTTTACCGACTTAAAACCGGGCGACTATGTTGTACATGACAATCATGGCATTGGTGTATTTCAAGGTTTAGAAAAAATTACAATGGACGGCATTAACAAAGACTATATGAAAATATCTTATGCCAATGGTGGAAATCTTTTTGTTCCTGTCAATCAAATGAATTTAATCCAAAAATATATTGGTAGTCATGCTGTTGCGCCCAAATTAAATAAATTAGGCGGGCAAGAGTGGGGAAAAGCAAAAACAAAAGCACGTTCTGCTATCAAAATACTCGCACAGGATTTAGTCGCACTCTATGCCAAAAGAGCAGAGGCAAAGGGCTTTGTATACTCTAAAGATACCCTATGGCAAAAAGAATTTGAAGAAGGCTTTCCTTATGAAGAAACAGAAGACCAATTAGACGCCATAGAAGATGTCAAACGAGACATGGAAAATGGCAAAGTCATGGACAGACTGATATGTGGCGATGTAGGTTACGGCAAAACAGAAGTTGCTATCCGTGCTGCCTTTAAAGCAATCCAAGACGGAAAACAAGTTGCCTATTTAGTGCCTACTACAATACTGGCTCAGCAGCACTACAACACCTTTTTACAAAGAATGTCTGCTTATCCGATACAAATTGGACTACTTTCCCGTTTTCGTACGCCAAAGCAGCAAAAAGAAACCCTAGAGGGACTCAAAAATGGGATTGTTGACATTGTCATCGGCACACATAGAATTTTATCAAAAGATGTATATTTTAAAGATTTAGGGCTTATTATTGTAGATGAAGAACAGCGTTTTGGTGTGGGACACAAGGAAAAATTAAAATCGTTTCGCTCCAATGTCAATGTACTGACCTTAACCGCAACGCCAATCCCTCGTACGCTTCACATGAGTTTATCAGGGATTCGTGATATGAGCATCTTAGAAGAACCTCCCCAAGAGCGTTACCCAATCCAAACCTATGTATTAGAAAGCAATCCTGCTTTTGTCAAAGAGGCAATTCACAGAGAACTCGCAAGAGGCGGGCAAGTATACTATTTATTTAATCGTGTACAAAATATTGCAGACGAAACACTCAATTTACAAAAATTAGTTCCTGAGGCAAAAATTCGTTATGCGCATGGTCAAATGACAGAGAGAGAACTCGAAAACATTATGTCAGATTTTATCGAGGGTGAAATTGATGTCCTTGTTTGTACCACAATTATAGAAACTGGTTTAGACATCTCCAACACCAACACCATTATTATACAAGATGCTGACCGCATGGGACTTTCTCAACTTTATCAGCTTCGGGGACGTGTTGGGCGTTCTAATAGAATGGCATACGCCTATTTAATGTACCACAAAGACAAAGTATTACAGGAAACAGCAGAAAAAAGATTACAAACGATACGAGAATTTACAGAATTTGGTTCTGGTTTTAAAATCGCGATGAGAGATTTAGAAATTCGAGGAGCTGGAAATCTTTTGGGCGCAGAACAACATGGGCATATGGAAGCAATTGGCTATGATATGTACTGCCGCCTTTTAGAAGAAGAAATCCAAAATATGAAAGGCGAACCCAAAGAGGAGTATTTCGAAACTTCGATTGACTTAAATATTAACGCTTATATTCCTGATTTTTATATTAAAAATCAAGAACAGCGCATGGAAATGTATAAAAAAATTGCTGCCATTACCAACCAAAACGACTACTACAACATACAGGAAGAATTAGAAGACCGCTTTGGAAATTTACCAAAAAGTGTCCAAACCCTATTAGATGTGGTATTGCTCAAAGCAGAAGCACACCACTTCGGTATTCTTTCTATTGCACAAAAAGCAACTAATGTTATCCTACAGCTAAAACCTGACGCCAACATAGAGCCAAGCGCTATTACAACGCTACTTACTGACGGAAAAGGCAAATATCATTTTACAGCTGGTGATTCTCCTTATCTTACAATACTGCTTAAAAAAAAGGAAAAAGAAAGTGTCGTATTAGATAATATTAAAATATTATTACAAATATTGAAAAACTAGAATTTTTTATCTTTCTATTATATAATGAAAAATAAAGAGGAAATGTTTCTTTTTTTCTATAAAAATACTAGATTATACTAACGAAGCAGGTGCATTTATGAAAAATTTTAAATCAATTATCGCCATGCTTCTTTGTTTCTCACTGCTTGCAGTTGCAGGCTGCTCAAATAAAATTGACAGAGAAGACACCATTGCGACAGTAGGAGGCAAGGCGATTTCTAAATCAGAATATATGTTATATCTATATGAAGCAACACAGGATTTTAACGCTATTGGCGGTGACGATATATGGGATACTGATTTTGACGGTCAGTCTGCTGAAAATGTTGTAAAAGAAAGAGCTTTTACTACGATGGTTCATGTAAAAGTGACAGTAGATAAAGCAAATAGATACAAAGTCTCTCTTTCTGAGGAAGATAAAGAAAATGCCAAAATAGAAGGAGAAGCAGAACTTGCCGCTATGACACCACAGCAAAAAGAGATTATTTCTATATCAGAACAAGACATCTACAAAATTATGGAAGATACTTCTCTTTACAGAAAAGTAGTAGAAGCTGTTACAAAAGATTATCAGCTTTCTGAAGCAGATTTTAACGCTTATTTTGAACAGAACAAAGAAACACAAAGAGCCGCATACACAGAATATACATTGAGTAGTATGTTACTATCAGACCAGCAAACAGCACAACAAATTTCGCAAAGTATTAAAAATGGGGAGGATTTTGAAACACTATTTCAAACCTATCTTGCTGAATCACCACAGACAGAAAATACTGGTGTGATACAAACATACAAAAATCGTTTAGACTCTACTTTTAATATCGATTTTCATTTAGAAGAAGGCGAAATTAGTGATGCTATTGCTACAGAAGATGGCTATTTTATCATTCGTGTTGACAAAAAAACCGTCCCTGATGATGCGCAACTAAAACAATTTATGCTAGAAGAATATAGCAATCTTATGAAACAACAAGTCTTTACCGATGAATTAAATCAGTGGCTTGCTGATACAGAAATAGAGCGAAACGAAACTCTGTGGGATACTATTGAAATGATACCTTAATAAAAAGAGGTGGTAGTTATGAGGCTGTGCATTGTATTTACTGAAATAGTTTAAATACGGACTATTTCAGTAAAGGAGTGTATGGATTATGAGATTAAGTGGTACTATATTTTCTAATGTACTGCAAAAAGACACAGGCATTACCATTATTACACCAAATGATTTATCAAAACAAAAAACATATAAAGTAGCTTACGTGCTGCATGGGCTTTGCGGAAATCACAAAACTTGGTTAGATTATTCTATGCTACCCGTTTATGCTATGGAAAGCAACACCGTTTTTATTTTACCCGATGCAGAAAGAAGTTTTTATTGCAATATGAAATATGGTTTTGCGTATTTTGATTACATTACAGAAGAATTGCCTTTGATTTGCAAAAACTTTTTTTCTATTTCTTCTCGTAGAGAAGATACCATAATACTAGGTGGTTCTATGGGTGGCTATGGAGCTTTATTATGTGCCTTGTCCAAACCAGAACAATATGGTATTTGTGCTGCTTTTTCCTCTTGCTGTTTGTTTTTACAGCAAGGACTTTATGACATGAAACACAACAGTATAAAATATCAGCAGCAATTTGGAACACAACTATTAAATGATTTTTATGCCATATTTGGCGAAACATTAGAATATAAACCGGAACTTGACCTATTAGAACGGATAAAAAAAGCAAAAATATTTCCTGAACTTTATTTGACTTGTGGCACAAATGATTTCTTTTATCAAGACCATTTGCAATTTTGTAAGGAACTAAAAAATAAAAATGTACCATTTTCGTTTGAACAGTGGGAAGCTCAGCACGATTTTATCTATTTTGATAAAGCAATTCAAAAAATGATTACAAAATATTCATTGTAAAAAAGATAAACCAGTCTGCTAACAATAATGATTTAACAGACTGGTTTTTTATTTTAATTATCTATCTTCGTATCCATTTGGGTGGTTTTTATGCCATTGCCATGCGCTATCGATAATTTTTTCCAATGTATTATATTTTGGCTGCCAACCTACTTCTTTTATAATTTTTTCAGAAGAGGCGATTAGCACAGATGGGTCACCAGCACGTCTTGGCTCTACTTTTTCTGGAATCTCTTTTCCTGTTACTTTTCTTGTCATCTCTATAACTTCTTTTACAGAAAAACCTTTGCCATTTCCCAAATTATAGGTACGACTTTTATTTTCTTCCATTGTTTTTTCTAAAGAAAGAATATGCGCATCAGCTAGGTCTGTTACATGAATATAGTCACGAATACAAGTTCCATCTTCTGTTGGGTAGTCATCGCCAAATACGCCTATAAATTCCCTCTTGCCAAGTGCTACTTGCAATATAATCGGAATCAAATGACTTTCTGGAAAATGGTCTTCCCCAATTGTACCGCTTTTATGTGCGCCTGCTGCATTAAAATAACGCAATACAGAATATTTAATACCATACGCTTCATCAAACCAGCGCAATATTTTTTCTACACAAAGTTTGGACTCTCCATAGGGATTAGTTGGCAAAGTTCTATCACTTTCCAAAATTGGAATATTTTCAGGCTCGCCATAGGTCGCTGCTGTAGAAGAAAATACAATATATTTTACATTATGCTCTCTCATCTTTTTCAAAAGACTCAATGTGCCACCAATATTATTTTCAAAATATTTCGCTGGCTCTTTTACACTCTCTCCTACAAGAGAATATGCCGCAAAGTCAATCACCGCATCAATATGATGTGCTGTAAAAACAGTTTCCAAAAAATCGCCATCTGCAATATTTCCTACACAAAGTGTCGCTCTTTCATCTACTGCTTTTTTATGCCCTGTTTCCAAACTATCTGCTACAACTACTTCATAGTTTTTATCCAACAGTTCCTTTACCGTATGGCTACCAATATATCCTGCTCCACCACAAACTAAAATTTTCATTTCTACTACTCCTCCTTATCCCTTTTTAATTACTTTTATCACTTCTTTTACACCATCTGACATATGGCTTTTTTCCATATTTTTAATATATTTTTGCCTATTGTCATACAGAGAACGCACTGCCTTTTCCAAAGAAATATATGTCATGTCTTCTTCCTGCAATACCATAGAAAAACCTTGCTTTTCAAAAGACTGTGCATTTAATATTTGGTCACCTCTACTCGCTTTTGCCGAAAGTGGTATCAAAAGACTTGGTTTTTTTAAAGCTAAAAATTCAGATATAGAATTGCTGCCCGCCCTCGAAATTACAACATCAGACATAGCAAAAATATGGGGCAACTCCTCTGACAAATATTCAAACTGTTTATATCCTTTTTTATTTTCTAATTTTTTATCAAAATTTCCTTTGCCGCAAATATGCACCAACTGGAAATCTTTTAACAGGGTAGGTAATGCGCCTCTTAGTTGCACATTGATTTTAACAGACCCCAAGCTTCCCCCCATTACCATAATAATAGGCTTTTCCTCTGTAAATCCACACAGTTCTAATCCTTTTTGCTTTTGTCCCTCAAATAACTGTTTTCTAATAGGTGTACCTGTATTAATTCCTTTTCCCTTTGTAATATAATTTACTGTTTCTGGAAAGGTAGTGCAAACTTTTTTTGCAAAAGGCATCGCTATTTTATTTGCTAGTCCTGGTGTCATATCGGATTCATGCACAATGACAGGCACTTTATTGAATTTCGCCCCCAATACCACAGGAACTGCTACAAATCCTCCCTTTGAAAACACAATATCTGGTTTTAGTTTCCGAATTAAAGAGGTCGCTTCTTTGATGCCAGAAATCACTCGAAACACATCAGTCACATTTTTAAAAGACAAATATCTTCTTAATTTTCCCGTAGGAATCCCATAATAAGTAATATTTTCTTTTTCGATTAGTCCCTTTTCCATGCCTTGCTCAGAACCAATATATACTATCTCATACCCCTCTTTTTTTAGTGCAGGAATCAATGCCAAATTTGGTGTTACATGACCTGCTGTTCCCCCACCTGTCAACACTATTTTTTTCACCATAGCTCACTCCCATTACACTACAATTTAATCTCTATTCTTTTTTTATCATATCAAAAAAATTTGCTAATATCCATAGAAATTTTATATTTATTTATATAAAAATACGACATAGAAAATATTATTTTTTAATCATTTTTTGATTGCTTATTGCATATCATAGCATTAAAAACAAATTGTAAAGGAGTTCCGCTATGTATCCATATCGTTCTAATACAAATATCTATCAAAAAAATTCTTCCCTCAACACAAGGGAAACAAATATGCCTATTACAAAAGATGACCTAAAACAAGACAAACGCCTTTTACAACTGCTAGAAATCGCTCAAGAAGAAACACTAGAATCGCTTTCTGCTTTTGATGCGCTTGTCAAAAATCCAACACTACAATCAGATGTTGAAACACTACGCAATGCTTATTTAGATGAAATCAAGCATTTACAGCAATTACAAGAAATTTTATACAACATTTCTGGCAAGTCTTCCCAAGTTCAGCCAGAAACAAAACAGTCTAACACAGAAACAAATGCCCAAACAATTTCATCAGAAATAGAAAAAGCATTATTCCGAGAAATGGAGCAGACAGACTTTTTTAGAGAACTACTTCTTGCAATACCTCAAACAGATTTAAGAGATATTCTTTTTGAAATTATAACCGACAAACAAGACCATTGTATTCGTCTTTGTTTCCTTTTTTCAAAATATCAATAGTAAATTTTTTATTTCCATGTTATAATAAACACAATCAAAAGTGGAAAAGCACAGCTTTGTCCGCTCAACTAAATTCAAAAAGGAGTGTTTCCCATGAGTGATTGTGTATTTTGTAACATTGTATCTGGTAAATTTGGTTCTGCTACCTTATACGAAAATGAAGAATTTAAAGTCATATTAGACCGTTTCCCTGCTAACGAGGGACACGTTTTAATTCTTTTAAAACAACATGTACCTAATATTTTTGAACTAGACCCAGAGGTAGGTGGTCGTTTATTTACCTTAGCTGTTAAAATTGCTCAGGTAATGAAAAAAACATTAAATTTAGAATACCTAAATGTTATGCAAAACAACGGTTCTGTCGCTGGTCAAACAGTAGACCATTTTCATTTGCATCTTATCCCTCGCTATGAAAAAGATGGTATTCAAATTGCTTACAAACCACTTGATTTAACAGATGAACAAATCGAGTCTATGCGTCAAAAAATTTATGCTGGAATCCAATAAGATAAAAGCCCTTTTGCTACAAAAAGCAGGGGCTTTTTTGTTTCCATAAAATATATTGTAAACTTTACACACTATTTTTAAAAAATTACAGCAATTTTTTTAAAAATAGTGTAAAATAAAAGAAATAAAAATATGTTAAACAATCACATTCTTTTTTTTATTAATTTAACTACAAAGGAGTTTTCAATTATGAAGAAAAAATTATTAACTTGTATGTTATGTGCTTTTGCTTTTACTTGTGTTCCTTTTTCAATCTATACTACTAGTACACAAAGCGCTTTTGCAGCAGATAGAGCATTTTCTTCTATTTTTTTAGAAACAACTAGTGTAAAAGAAATTACATCACCAACAAATTTACCCGTTTTTCGTATTAAAGATGAAAGTGGGATAGCAGCACAAGAAGACACTATTTATTCTTTAAAATTAGACAATGGTTTTATCTTTCAAAATAAACCAGAAATTATTTCCTCTGGAAAATACAGAGATAAAGTTTTTTTTGAAATTGATTACCAAAATCCAGCAATTGCTTACATAACAATACAGAAAAAAACAGACAGCAGTGATGGTGTCATCGAATTTCACAATCTTGATGTTACACCAACTAAAACTTCAGAAATCAACAAAGATATTATCTTAACACTCAGCGGCAACAATACCTACGACACCATAAAAATTGGTACATACAAAG
>CAMXTM010000085.1 GCA_947246775.1 uncultured Clostridium sp.
CAGCTTTTTTTATCTATCGTTAATATATTCAATCAAAATATTAGCAAGTTGGTATTTCCTTTTTAGAAAATCATTTGTTTTTGCTTGAATGATATAATCCTTTATTGTATCATATCCTGATGGTATTTTTCCTTTTACAATTTCTTTTTTACTTACATAAATGCTATCTTTTAATTCAAAAACAAGCTCTATTATCCTATTTGGAAGCTGTTGTATCTCTATTTTTCCCTCGAACACAATTTCGCCAGCAGTATCTGATGATACTAAACCATTTCTAAAAGAATCAAAAATAAAACATTGATTACACCAATATAGATGTACACAGTCTATTCCATACAGCGTAAAAAAAAATTCTTCTTTTTCTCCATCTAATAGAATATTAGCATAATGATCAGAATGATGGATAATACGAAATTCTGTTTTAAAAACAGGCTCTAGTGCCATTTTATACAAAGTTTCCAGTTCTAAAAGATTCATCATTTTTCCTTTACTATTTTATATCAATGTTTTTTTACCCAGCCCTCAATTGTTTGTTGTCTTGCTCTTGCGACAGCAAGCACCTCTTCAGGCACATCTCTTGTAATGGTTGAGCCAGCCGCAATATAAGAACCTTTTTTTACGGTAACAGGTGCTACCAAGTTTGCATTGCAGCCCACAAATACATTATCTTCTACCACTGTCCTATGTTTTTTACTGCCATCATAGTTTACCGTAATACTACCACAGCCGAAATTGATTTTTTCTCCTGCATCTGTATCACCAATATAAGTCAAATGCGGAATTTTAGTACCTTTTCCTACATTAGAATTTTTTACTTCTACAAAATCGCCTACTTTGACCTTATCCGCAATGTGGCAATTTGGACGAATATAAGCAAAAGGCCCAATAATAGCATCATTTCCGATTGTAGAATCCATTGCAGTAGTAGACTGCATTTGCACGCCATTTCCAATAACCATATTACTTAATTTTGTATTAGGCCCAATATTACAATCTTCTCCTATTTTAGTATTGCCCTCTATCATGGTATTTGGTTGTATAATGGTATCTTGCCCAATTTCTACCTCGTTATCAATCCATGTATTTTCTGGTGAAATAAGTGTTACGCCATTTTCCATATGTTTTTGATTGATTCTTTTTTGCATAATTGCTGTTGCTTCGGCGAGCTGTACACGAGAGTTAATGCCAAAAAATGCTGTTACATCTTCTGTCACAAGCGCATTGACTTTACCACCATGCTGCAATATGATTTCTAAAGTATCAGGCAAATAGTATTCCCCTTGTACATTGTCATTTTTTAATTCTGACAATGCTTTTTTTAGGGCTGCGCCTTGAAAACAGTAAATGCCTGTATTGATTTCTTTGATTTGTTTTTGTTCTTCGGAAGCATCTTTATGCTCTATATTTTTTACAAAATTACCATTTTTATCTCTTATAATATGCCCATAGCCAGCAGGATTTTCTACGATAGCTGAAACAATAGAAACACTATTTTGCTCTTTTTTATGAAAGTCCAGCAACTGCTGCAAACTTTCTTTCGTAATGAGTGGAGTATCTCCGTACAATATTAAAATATTTTTATCTTCTTCTATAAATTCGCCAGCTTGCATTACGGCATGACCTGTGCCAAGCTGCTGCTCTTGTAGTGCAAAGGATATATTTTCTATTTTTTCGATTGCTTGTTTTACTTGGTCTGCTTTGTGTCCTACTACAACACATAGTGCCTCTGTATTGCAACTTTGCGCTGCCTTTATCACATGATAAATCATAGGTTTATGAAACAGCTCATGCAGCACCTTTGGTTTTTTGGATTTCATACGTGTGCCTTCTCCTGCTGCTAATATAATTGTTTTAAATGATTCCATTAGGCTCTCTCCTTCAAATAATGCACAATAATTTTACATGGCTATTATCTCATTTTTTAGTATACTTTTCAACCAAAAACCCAAAAGTTAAAATATTTCTTACATTTTTCATAAGAGGATTGACAATATAACACAATCGCATTATTATATTATTGTATTAAGTATGTAATACAGTAATACAGAGAAAGGAGGCTTCCACTTTATGAAAGAATATGACAACAATATACCGATATACAAGCAAATTATGACAGAAATGAAAATCCGTATTTCATCAGGGCAGCTCAAGGCAGGAGAAAAAATTGCTTCTGTTAGAGAACTTGCGCAAGAATTTGAAGTCAATCCAAACACCATGCAAAAAGCACTTTCCGAGCTAGAAAGAGAAAATTTATTTTATACAGAAAGAACAGCAGGACGTTTTGTAACGGCAGATGGGGGTATGATTATGACGCTGAGAAATCGTTTAGCAGAACAAGAATTACAAAAATTTATGGAATATATGGCACAAATTGGCTACAGTCCGACAGAAGTAATTCAAAAAATTGAAACATGGCAAAAGGAGGGAAAAAACAATGCATGAAATTGTGAATATTACAAACTTAAATAAAAAATATGGCAACAAGCAAGTTTTAAGCGAACTAAATTTAACCATTCATTCTGGGCAAATTGTAGGGCTTTTAGGACCAAACGGCTGCGGCAAAACCACACTCATTAAAATTATGACAGGGCTAATCAAAGACTATAGCGGCAATGTTTTGATTGATGGCTTTGCGCCCAATGTGCATACAAAGTCCGTTGTGTCTTATTTGCCAGAAAAAACCTATTTGAGCAACTGGATGACAGTAAAAGATGCTTTTAGTTTATTTCAAGATTTTTATACGGACTTTAAGATAGAAAAAGCACGAGATATGGCGTCTTCCTTAAAATTAGAAGAAAATCAAAAAATTGTTTCTATGTCAAAAGGAATGCAGGAAAAAGTCCAACTGATATTGGTAATGTCAAGAGAAGCAAAAATCTATGTGCTAGATGAGCCAATCGGTGGCGTTGACCCAGCCGCAAGGGACTATATTCTTTCTACCATTTTAAAAAATTATTCTAATGAAAGTTCTATTTTGCTTTCTACCCATTTAATCCATGATGTTGAAAAAATATTCGACAAAGTATTATTTTTAAAAAATGGAAAAATAGAAATTGATGAATATGTAGACAACATCAGAGAACAAAAAGGGCTTTCTATTGATGCACTATTTCGGGAGGTGTATAAGATATGATGCTAAAATTAATGAAATATGAAATCAAATCTACCTACAAAACTTTTTTTACGATTATGGCAAGTTTTGTTTTATTGACCATTTTGTTGTGTATGAGCATGAAAATGCCAAATACGCCGATGTTATTAGTATTGTTTTCAGGCGCTTGCTTTATGATAGGAGGCGGCACATTTATTGCCTATTTACTTACCTTATTTAACCGATATTATAAAAATCTTTATGGACGAGAGGGCTATTTGATGTTTACGCTGCCCGTCAAAGGTTGGGAATTGGTATGCTCTAAATTTGCGATTGCACTATTTTGGAGCATTGCGCTGTGTGTTGCCATTGGGCTTTGCTTGTTAGGCACAATCCAATTTATGATATTAAATTCTTCAGCGGATATGATAAAAGAAAACTATACTTTATTCAAATTATTAAAAGAAGCGATGTTTGAACATGGTTATTGGCATCTCGCACTTCAAATGATATTGTCTACGGTAGTAGGGATTGCAAAAACAATTGCGCGGATTTACTTTGTGATTGCGGTTGCTTATTTGCCTTTTATCAAAAGAGGACATATTCCTATTGCGCTATTTTTGTATTTTGTCATTGATGTAATAGAAAGTTTTATTGTAAGTAATATGATGCGCCTTATATTTCATAAATACTATCATGATTTCTTTAGCATTACCTTAATAGAATGTATTAATGTAATAGGAATTCCTCAAGACGTTAGAGAAGTGACTGGATTTTATGCGATTATGCTGGTTTCTGTTATTTTTATCGCATTGTTGCTTGCTGCGTCAAGCTATCTATTAGACAAAAAAACATCTATCAAATAAAATAATATAATAAAAAAGAGCTGGCAATCTTCCATTAGAAAGTCAGCCCTTTTTTTAGGGGAAGAAGTAGAAAGAATGTTATTTGTATGGGGGAGAATAACATTCTCAATAGTAAGTATGACCACAAACAGAGGAATTATACATTAAATTCAAAAAAAAATTTAGAATAATCATTCTTAATTAAAAATAATTATTGACTCTTTGTACTTATTCTGGTATATTGGTATAAACAAAGTATTTTGTACCATACTAAAAAAGGAATAGAACAAAAAGGAGGACGATTTTAATGTTATTACATTTAAATAGCAAAAATTTTGATAGCGAAGTATTACAAAGTAAAGTACCTGTTTTAGTTGATTTTTCTGCAATATGGTGCCCTCCTTGCCAGATGATGGGACCTGTGATGGAAAAGTTAGCGGCAGATTTTGAAAACAAAGCAAAAGTTGCAAAAGTAGACATTGATGAATGTTCTGATTTAGCAATGAAATACAATGTCATGAGCGTACCCTCTATGATATATTTTAAAAACGGCGAAATCAAAGACCAAGTGATTGGTGCTGTGCCTGCTGAGCATTTATCCGACAAATTAAACCAATTACTTTAATTGAAAGACCTTGAGGGCGTTGCCCTCAAACTCCCACTTCTTTCTTGAAAGAAAGAAGCAAAGAACTTTAAAAGGAAACTTCGTTACACTACGTTTCCTCACTAAAATAAATATTTTTCAAGGAAAAACGCTAGTTTTTCCAGAAAAGTTTTTTGTCCAACTTTTTTCAAAAAAGTTGGTAGGTTTGGGCAAAGCCCAAGGTTTTTATCCTACTATCCATTAGTAGGATATTTTTTTTAAAATTTTTTAAAATAGTTTGAACCAAAATTACAAAATGGAACTCTTATATACAGGTGCACCGAAAAGGAAAGAGAAACAAAGGAGGCAGCATATGGAGGAATCAGAATGGATTCAAAAAATGCAGCAAGGTGATGAAACTGCTTTTTTTATCATATACGAAAAATATAAAAATGCAGCGTTACGTACAGCATATCTCATTACGGGCAATCGTTATACAGGAGAGGACATTTTGCAGGAAACATTTATCCAATGCTGTCTTCACATCAAGGAATTGAAAGACCCCGCAACTTTTAAAAGCTGGTTTTACAAAATATTGACAAGGACGGCTTGGAAAATGGCAAAAAAAGACAAATGTGCAGTACCTGTAGAAAATATATTCGAAACAATAGACGAAAGTGTGGAAGAAGATTCCGAAAAAACATTTTTGCAAAAAGAAGAACGGAAAAAACTGCTTGAGGCAATCAATCAATTAGACTTAAAACAGCGCATTACTGTCATTTTATACTACTACAACGAAATGTCTGTTTCAGAAATTGCAAAGGCAACAGGCAGTTTGGAGGGTACTGTAAAATCAAGATTATTTTTTGCAAGAAAAAAGCTGTATCAAACGTTGAAAACAGATGCATTTTTTAAGGGAAGGGTTTGTGAAAAGAATGGATAAAAAATTAGATAATTTTATAAAAAACGAATTAAAGCAAACAGTCAAAAACATAGAACCGTCCCCTCAACTCTATTTTAAAATTAAAAACCAAGTAAAATTACAGGAGGAAAACGTTATGAAAAAGAATTTATTTGCTTCTAAAAAATTAAAAGCGGCTGTTGTTGTTGGTGCATTGTGTGTCATGTCCTTTACTTGCTATGCTGCCATGAAAATGACGGGTACAGTAGGTCATAGTTGGAGAGAATGGGATACTCTGCCAACAGCAGAACAAGTACAGAAAAAAGTAGACTTTACACCAAAATTTGTGGAAGAATTTTCAAATGGTTTTCAATTTGATAATGCAAGTGTAGGCTATGCAGCAGGCGTAGATAGCGATTTTAATACCGTAACAGAAGAACACAAAGAAGTTCACTTTAATTATAAAAGAGGAGAAGAAAGCATTGGTATTTCCAATAGAGAATTTGCTCCAGAAATTGGTGACGGTAACTATGATACCTTTGATGAAACCATTGATTTAGATGGTATTGCACTTCACTACAATATGCAAGCATACAAGTTTTTCCCACCAGATGTGGAACCATCTGATGAAGATATAGAAGCACAAGCAAGAGGTGCTTTGGAAATTTCTTACGGCAGCAGCGAAATTGAAGAAATGAATATACAATCTCTTTTCTGGGAAGAAGATGGCATTGTGTATCAAATGACTTGCCTTGGCGCAAACGTTGACAAAGATGGTTTAGTGCAAATGGCAAAAGAGGTCATCGCTCAATAAAAAGCTATGTTACAATACACAAAAAAGACTACAGCTATTATGTTGTAGTCTTTTTTGATTGCATTTTTATTATAATGTGCTATACTATAATTAGAAGTAGTCAGACAGAAAGGGAGGATAGACATGAAAAAATATTTTCAATTTACAGGTTTTCGGAAAAATCTGTGGTTTTTTATCGCAATTTTGGTGCTATCACTGATAGTTCAATGCTTCGGTCATGGTGACTGGACGGCTCGTGAAATCATACAAACAGATGTGATATTAAGTATTACATTTGTCTTGGCAAGTCTTGTCAGTGATTGGATAGAGCCGAAAAATAATGATGCAAAAAATACTACAGGTATCAAAAAATATTTTCAATTTACAACATTTCGACAAAATCTGATTCCTTTTATGGTAACAATAGTGATTATTATTACAGGAGAATGTCATGATGGCTGGACTTTTTCCCAAATAGTACACTCTAATTTTATCGTAATCGCTGCTGCTATCTTAGGAAGTTTTATTAGTGATTGTATCCAAATAAAAAAGGAAATGGCACAAGAATAAAAAAGAATAAAAAAGGCTTACAGTGTTTTTGCTGTAAGCCCTTTTTTGATTTTATTCTACATGATAAAATGCTTCAATCGCCTTTGCAAAAAAATCCGCTGCCCCTTTGCCATATTGTTCATCAATCATGGGTTGTATTTTTTGATTGCGGTAGTATTTTGCCTGCGCTAACATCATTCCTGTTTCTTCCTTTAGCTGCAAAAGTTGTTTCATTACAAAACCATATTCCGCTACCACTTCCTTTACTGCAAAAGAATGGACATCACATTCCTTTTTTGCAAATAGTTTTTGTAAGATTTGTTTGATTCTTCTGTCATAACTTGCTGCTACTTCTTTGCTCACAGAATTGTGAACCGCATTGAGATAGTTGTCTTTTCCGCCATACCATTCTACTACTTTGGCATAGTTTTTTTGCATATTTTCCGATGACATCACCTCAATATAATGTTTTTTCCACTGTTCCGCATTTCCAAATTCTTCAATTGCTTTTTGTCTAATTTCTTCAGGCATATTGTAAAATGTCGTCTCAAACATTTCTTCAATTTCTAGTTTGTTAAATACTGTAAAATCCATTTTGTTCTCTCCTTTCAAGATGTCGTCAATGTGGGTAATCAGCTTTTCAATACGCTCTTTTTTGGTTTGTAACATCTTTTTTTGCATGGTTAAAATTTGGTTTTGGTCAAGACTGCTTCCCTGTAGTACCGCTTTGATTTCTTTTAGTGGTATGTCAAATTCCCTAAAAAATAAGATTTGCTGCAAGGTTTCCAGTGCTTTGTCATCATAATAACGATAACCCGCGTCACTTTTTTCTGTCGGTAAAAGTAGTCCGATTTCATCATAGTAATGTAATGTGCGTATGCTGATACCTGTTATTTCCGATATTTCTTTTACTGTTTTCATACTGTTTTACCTCCTTGTTTTTACTTTATCCTATGACGTAGCGTGAGAGTCAAGCGTTTTTCTGATAAAAATTGCCGCTTTTTTGACATTTGCTATACCGCAATTTGCATTTTTTTTACTACTGTAGCCTAGCCCCTCATAAAATATAAAACCAAATACGGCACCCATACATTGCTTTGTTCTATCCTCAAATATAACATTGTCTAAATTTGCCATATATAAAAATGTTTTGATAGGTGGCACA
>CAMXTM010000086.1 GCA_947246775.1 uncultured Clostridium sp.
ATTGTGGCACTTTATCTACTATAATACCCCTTTTTTCTACTGCTTGTTTTGTTTTTTCTCCAATGCAAAATATCCCAATTCCCTGCAACGCTCTAATATCTTTTTTTACTTCTAGCATCGTACCAAAAAATGTTTCTACAGCATGAACACTTGTAAAAAATATCCAGTTATACTTTTCTATTTCTTTTATTTCTTTTCTTAAATTTTCTCTTTTTTCGACTATATCAATTGCACTATATACTGTAACTTCTGCGCCCTCCTCCTGCAACATCTCTTTTGCTTCCTGCGCACTCTCTCCACTCCCAGCCAAAACAATATGCTTTCTAAAAAGTGGTCTATATTTTTGCCAATCCATTCTTTGTTTTACTACTTTTCCCATTACAACTACAGATGGGTGACCTATGCCAGACTGTTCCGCTTTTTGTGCAATCTCTTTTAAATTTGCTGTAACACTTCTTTGTTTGCTTGTTGTTCCCCACTGTATCGCACATACAGGTGTATTTTCGTCTTTGCCCTCCTCTATCAATCTCTTACTAATTACAGCTAAATTTTTCATACTCATCAAAAATACAAGAGTACCCTCTACTTTTGCGATTGCACTATAATCTAATTCTCCATTTTCTACCCTATGCCCTGTAAAAACATGAAAAGATGATGCACATTCTCTATGTGTCACTGGAATCCCTGCGTAGGCACAGACAGAATAAAAAGAAGATATGCCAGGTATAACCTCAAAAGCAACACCTGCTTTTTCCAGTTCTTCACACTCCTCGCCTCCTCTGCCAAACAAAAATGGGTCACCGCCCTTTAACCTCAACACTTTTTTACCCTCTTTTGCTTTTTTTATCAAAACTGCATTGATTTGTGATTGATTTAATCTATGGTTTTGAGGCTGTTTCCCTGCATTGATTTTTTCACATTCTTTTTTTGCATAGGTTAAAAATTTTTCTCCCGCCAATCTATCATATACGATAACATCAGCTTGCTTTATCAATTCCATCGCCCTTATGCTAATCAATTTTTCATCTCCAGGCCCTGCCCCTGTGATATATACTCTACCTGCTTTCATCTGTTACACCTCATTCTATTTTTAGCTATCAATATCTAAGTTTTAATCTTAAAAGATACTCCTCTATTTTTTTTACAATTTCATCTTTATCTCTGCTTGTAAATTCCTCTATTGGATTTATAAAATCATCATCTACAATTACTTTTAAACAAAATTCCCCATTAGGGTCATTTTCTGGATACCAGCCTAAAGCCATGCCAGGTCTTTGTTTTCCCAAACTTTTACTCCTTTTTAGATACAGAATATCTTGTGTAAAATTTTTCCACATCAAATCTTCTGTGTCATATTCTCTTGCATCTACTTCCAAAAACCGATTGGTAACTACTTGCCAACCTCCTAGAAATTTTAAGCCTTGTAATTTTATTTCATTTTCTTTATTATCTACATTTAACTTTGCAAGATACTCCTCTATTTTTTTTACAATTTCATCTTTATCTCTGCTTGTAAATCTTTCTATTGGATTTATAAAGTCATCATCTACAATTACTTTTAAACAAAATTCTCCCTCTGGGTCAATATCTGGATACCAGCCTAAGTCCAAACCAAATCTTTCTTCTTTTTTTGTAGTAATCCTTTTGAGATACAGAATATCTTGTGTAAAATCTATCCATATTGAATCTTCTGCATCATATTCCCTTACATCTACATCTAAGAGCTTATTGATGACCATTTCCCAGCCTCCCGGAATCCTTAAGCTTTGTAATTCTATTTCATTTTCTTTTTTGTTCATAATTATAGCCTCACTCACTTTTTATTAATTTTGTATTTTCTTTTTTATCTCTATTGCCAATTTTTTTCCCAATTCTTCCGCTTTTTCTATCCTTTCCTCTCCCTCTACCACAAACAACTGATTTGCATAAAACATCGCTTTCATCTCTATTTTTTTATCTTTTATCTTTGCCAATGCTCCCGCTGGTGCGTGGCAATCTGCCCCAATTTCATTTAAAAAAGCTCTTTCTGCTTTTTGACAAACATAAGCATCACTATCCATTATCTTTTCCATAGCCTGTTTTAAAAAACTATCCTTTTCTCTGATTTGCAATGCCAATATCCCTTGGCAAGCCGCAGGTATCATTTCTTCTATTGTAAAAACATGGGAAATATTTTGCTGCTGTTCCGTTCTTACCAATCCTGCTACTGCCAAAACAACTGCATCTAATTCGGTTTCCAATTTTTGTAATCTTGTAATAACATTTCCCCTTATCGCAACTACTTCTAAATCTTCCCGCAAGGCAAGCAACTGTGTCTTTCTTCTCAAACTTCCAGTACCTACTTTTGCTCCTTTTGGCAAGTTTTCCCAGCTCATACCCTTTTTACAAACAACAGCGTCCATAGCATTTTCCCTTTTTAATACTGCTCCCAACATCAGCCCTTTTGGCATTTCGTCAGGCATATCTTTCATACTATGTACTGCTACATCAATGTCGCCGCTCAGCAACGCCCTTTCAATTTCTTTTACAAAAAGCCCTTTTCCTCCTATTTTATCCAGTGTTTTATTTAGTATTTTATCCCCTTTTGTTTTAATCGTTACAATTTTAATCTCTACTTCTTCCAAAACTGATTTGATTGCTTCCCCTGCCAGCTCTGCCTGCTTTATCGCAAGCAAACTCCCCCTTGTTCCAATTTTTATTACTTTTTTCATAGATATTCCTCCAACAGTTTTTCTAATGCCTTTTTTCTCTCTTGTTTATCTGCTATTTCTTTTATGATTTTTTTTCTTTCTTCTCCCAAATATTCTAATTTTTCTCCTATTGACAAATCCATATTTTCACATAGCTTTTTGCCTACCAACGGAAACAAACCATCTGTACTGACTGCTACTGTTAATTTTTTTTCTCTTTTATGATATGGAACAATAAAATCTCCTGTACCATCTGCTTTACAACATAATATACGCTTTTCTTTTGCCCATTTCCCAACCATATCATTTATATTTTTGTCCGCTGCTGCAAATACTACAAACATATCCGTCAAATCTTGTTCTTCAATTTCTTTTTTTTGATAGTTTACACCATTTTCTACTAAAATTTGTTCTGTTTGTTCTGAAAATTCTTTTGCAATTACACTAAAATTTATTTCTGCTTGCAGTAATGTCTTTATTTTTATTAGTGCTGCCCTACCACCGCCTACTATTAATCCTTTTTTTCCCTCTAGGCAAAGAAATATAGGCAATTTTTCCATGTTATATTTTTCCTCCTCATATTACTGATTTAGTATACTATTTTTATAGCTTTATGACAATATAAATTATATACTATCACTATTTTTACTATTTATCAAAATCTAACGAACATATATTTGATTTTATATGCAATTTATGTTATAGTAATAATTGCTTATGCATCAACAAAAGAGGTGATTTTTTGCACGATTTATCGTTAAAACAAAAACAAATATTAGAATTTTTAAAATCAGAAGTAGAAAAAAAGGGATATCCTCCCTCTGTTCGTGAAATTTGTCAGGCTGTTAATTTGAAATCTACATCTACTGTACATGGACACCTTTCTCGATTAGAAAAAAAAGGATTTATTCGACGTAATCCGACAAAACCTAGAGCAATCGAAATATTAGACCGTAAGGAGCAAAAAGATTTTATAAAAGTACCGATTGTGGGTACCATTACAGCAGGTACTCCTATCCTCGCAGTACAAAATATTGAAGATACTTTTCCAATTCCCTCAAATTATGTTAATTGGAATGAAAATGTATTTATGCTAAGAGTACAAGGAGAAAGTATGATTGATGCGGGTATCTTCCACAGAGATTTAATATTAGTTCGCCAACAATCTTTTGCAGACAATGGCGACATTGTAGTAGCGCTATTAGACGACTCCGCTACAGTCAAAACGTATTATAAAGAACAAGGTCACATTCGTCTTCAACCTCAAAATATTTCTATGTCCCCTATTATTGTGGCAGATGTAAAAATATTAGGTAAAGTAATTGGTCTATTCCGCAAATTTTAAAAGAGTTTTTAATTTTCCATAAAGGAGTGATTTTATGCACGGTTTTATTAGAGTTGGTTCTGCTTTACCAAAATGCAAATTAGCAGACTGTTATTACAACAAAGACAAAGTAAGGCGAATATTACAACAGGCTTCCGAAAAACAAATCCAAATACTTGTTTTTCCAGAATTGTCTATTACAACTTATACTTGTGGAGATTTGTTTTTTCAATCTTCTCTACTCTCAGCGGCAAAAGATGGACTTGCTTCTATTTTAGTTGCCTCTCAAGGTATTGATATTTTTGCAGTAGTAGGTTTACCCCTTGTCATAGACAATCAAATTTTTAACTGTGCTGTGGCAATTTACAGAGGTAGCATTTTAGGTGTTGTTCCAAAAACTTGCTTACCTAACTATGGCGAGTTTTATGAAAAACGTTGGTTTGCTCCTGCTGAGCAATTACTATCAAAAGAAATTTTACTTTGTGGTCAAAAAGTTCCTGTCGGAACAGACTTAATTTTTAATGCGGAACAAATTCCTGATTGCAAAATTGGTATCGAAATTTGTGAGGATTTATGGAGCCCTATCCCTCCAAGTTCCTACCAGTCACTAGCAGGTGCAACTATATTATTAAACTTGTCAGCCAGCAATGAACTTGCTGCAAAATATGACTATAGAAAACAACTTATTTCTCAACAGTCTTCTCGTTGCATTGCCGCTTATGTTTATTCCTCCTCTGGTGTAGGAGAATCGACACAAGATATGGTATTCAGTGGTCATGGCTTAATTTATGAAAATGGCTCACTTTTAAAAGAATCAAAACGATTTTTAAAAGAAACACAAATTATCTATGCTGATGTAGATTTAGAATTGATTCGAAATGATAGAATGAAAAATTCTACTTTTATGGGTTCTCATTGTCAAATACCTACTTTTAGAGAAATTTCTTTTTCTATGAAACCTCAAAATATTGACGAGTTAGAGCGTACTATAAATCCACAACCTTTTATACCAGAAAACAACGAATTTTTAAACAAGCGCTGTCAAGACATTTTTAATATACAAGTCGTTGGACTTGCCAGAAGAATCGAACACACAGCAGCAAAATCTGTTGTAGTTGGTATCTCCGGTGGTTTAGATTCTACACTTGCCCTTTTAGTATCTGTTAAAGCGTGCGACTATTTAGGTATTTCAAGAAGTCATGTTATTGGTATCACCATGCCTGGTTTTGGTACAACAGACAGAACATACCAAAATGCACTCTCTCTTATGGAGTCACTTGGTGTACAAATGCGTGAAATTTCTATCCAAAAAGCAGCATTGCAACATTTTGAAGATATTGGACATGATGTCTCTATTCATGATGTCACATACGAAAATACGCAAGCAAGAGAACGTACCCAAATTTTAATGGACATCGCAAACAAAGAAAATGGTTTTGTTGTAGGTACTGGCGATCTCTCAGAATTAGCACTTGGTTGGGCTACTTACAATGGTGACCATATGTCTATGTATGGTGTCAATGCTGGTGTTCCTAAAACATTGATTCGAGTACTTGTTCGTTGGATAGCACAAAATGGTTCTCTTTCCAAAAAGGCAAATGACATATTATTTGATGTTTTAGATACTCCTGTTAGCCCTGAGCTTTTACCTCCAGACGAAAAAGGCAACATCAACCAAAAAACGGAAGAAATTGTTGGGCCTTATGAACTTCATGACTTTTTCTTGTATTATGTCGTTCGTTTTGGGTTCTCCCCTGCTAAAATACTATTTTTGGCGGAACAGGCTTTTAATGGCGAATACGAACGTTCTGTACTATTAAAATGGCTCAAAAACTTTTATCATCGCTTCTTTATGCAACAGTTTAAGCGCTCTTGCTTACCTGATGGCCCAAAAGTAGGTACAATATCCCTTTCCCCTCGTGGCGATTGGAGAATGCCTTCTGATGCCCTCAACCATGTTTGGATGGAAGAAGTAGAAAAATTATAAATATCATTAAAACAACAAAAAAACTGATACAAAAGTAAATTGTACCTCAAACATTGGACATAAAACAAAATTATGCCCAATGTTTTGAGTTCAATCCAATATAATTTTTATAAAGCATCTATTTATACAAAAATAGATGCTTTTTTTGTTACAGTGTAGAAAAAATTTGTTGTGCTGTAAACACAGCATTTAGCACTTTAGGGAAACCAGTATAAGGAATACACTGCAAAAAAATTTCTATTATTTTTTCTGGAGAAATGCCTACATGCAATGCAGCTTGTATATGTACTTTTAGTTGTGGTTCACAGCCACCAACAGTAAGCAAACTAGAAAGTGTTATCATTTCTCTTTCAGCCAGAGAAAGCCCTTTACGACTATATATATCACCAAAAGCAAACTCTACAATATATTGCCCTAAATCTGGTGAAATTTGTTTTAGACTATTTATGACTTCTTCTCCTGTTTTACCATCAATTTTTTTTAATTGTTCTAAACCCTTTTCATAACGTGTCATTTAAAAAACCTCCTTATGTTTTTAGTATTTATATTGTGTTACAATAAAAGTGTACAAGTTAGAGTATAGTGTAAGTCAATAAAAAAAAAGAATTATACAGAAAAAAATGTTAAATAACTAAAATTTATAAAAAGACCAAAACAAACTAGTATAAAGTTACAGATAAAATATAATTTAATATAATATATTTTTATTGAAACAAAACCACGCCAAGACAACACATTCTTAGCGTGGTTTATATATTTTACAGGGATTCACTCTCTTCCTCTTGTTGAAAGGGAAAAGATTCGGTTTGTACTTGTTCTAAGATAGAATCACTAGAATCACTTTGCTGTTCGGGAGCTTCTTCTATTTTTGCTTCTATTTGCACTTCAGTATTTTGCTGTTCTTCTTTTTTTTGTGCGGCTTCCAATTCCGCAATCCGTTGTTTTAATGATTCGTTTTCCAATTCTAATGACGCAACTTGTAGTGTAAGATTTTGTTTTTCCGTTTCTGTTTGATTATGTCGTTCTCTCCAACGCATATTCAAATTAGCAATTTCTTCCCCTCGACGCACTAGCAATTTTGTCAATTCTTCTATCTGTTGGCTTTTCGTTTGTGTTGTCGTATTAAAATCTGTAACAGATTCTGGGTGTTCTCGGGAAGCAGCAACAATATCATTTGTCAAAAGTGTAATCGCTGGGGTCGCAGAAGTAAAAAGTGCCAATTGAAAACCATTTTGTGCATCGCCAAAAGCCTCTGATGCATTAAGAGAATTATTCTGTTCTGATATGTACTCTCCTTTAATACAGTGATAAGGAAACAGTGCGGTATACTGTTCTATGGGACTAAAACTATTACCATTATTTGTAGATTGGCAGCAGTAGGGCTGACCATTGGAAACCCAAAGCACTTGCAATTTATGATTCTGCTGAAAAATAATGCAGTGTTCACAGGAACTGCTTTCCCAAAGGACACGAGGTGCGCTAATAGAGGCAGATTGTTTATATTGATATATGACTTGGCTACGAAAAAGTCCTTTTACAATATAAAGCAAATGAATCCTCTCTTTATCTTGTATAATAGACAAATCGGAACAAGGGTAAGGTGTTTGTACAACAGGATACATACTACCTATCGTAGAAGGTGAAAGCAACATCTCTCTTACAGTAATAATATTTCTAGCAGTACGGTAGTAAAGTAAAATATGTTTTTGATGTCTTTTTCCTGTTAAAAAGGGTGTTTGTCCAAAGGGTAAAAAACGGTCTATTTGACAAGGCTTTTCCCATTTTCTATTACGAAATACAGTATATATCAGTGCATGAACACCTGTTGTTTCCGTAGGCAAGTGATAAAAAAGGTGTAATGCACTTTGGTCTGGTATC
>CAMXTM010000087.1 GCA_947246775.1 uncultured Clostridium sp.
CCAATTTTCCGCTTCTGTTTTCCCAACGCCTAACCATGCTAATCTTTGCGCTTCTACATCAACATCAGCCCTATTACTATAATTATTATCTAATACATAATCATTTGCTAATTCCTGAAAATAGGTGTTAATTGCGCTGATAAAAAGTACTTGATTATCATAATTATTTCTATAATTGCCAAGATATTCTTCTTTAAATACTCTACTAATATCATCATTGATAATGTCCATCGCTTCTACTGTTTCAATGTATTTCATATCCTCTGTATTATATAAGCCATCGGTTGTTGTCATAGAGTTGATGCCAGCTCCAACTCTTACAATTTCATCATCATTAAACAATATAAATTTACCTTCTGATAGTGCCTTGTCATTATCCTCCATTTCTTGTACACTTGCTAAATTACTGCATTTAAAATAAGTACAACCTTTTTTAATATTGCATTTTGCCAATATACCAATCATTGATGGACAATAGGCTGCACCATTTTGTTCTCCCCTTTCGTTATCTGCAAATGTAATCGTTTCATTACAGAAATTAACTAAATGTTTACAATCTGTTACAGTTGCTTTATAAACTACCGCTTTATATGTTTTATTTCTGTTTTCTCTTGCTTTTATCCAGCTTGCAAGGTCATTAAATTCTTCTTGTGTACCATTTGCTATGGTTATCCAGCCTGTTTTTACTCTACTTTCTAGTATTTTTAGTGCTTCTGCTAATTTTCCTTGCTCTGCATCTATTCTTAATATATGACATTCCATTACACCCCATATTAGCACATCTTTTATATACCTTAAATTGTCTTTTATATATAAACCTTTATCCTCATCGGCTTCTGTAGCATCTTTATATTTTTTATATTGGAATGTTTTGTCTGTATCATCTTTTATAATCAGTATTGCAATACTTCTTTCGCTTCTTTCAATCAAAGAGCCTGCCAACTGTTTAAATATCACTTCAATACTAGGCATTTTTACTGCCATAATCATACACCACCTTTAATATAACCTTGTTTTTAATTCTTCCATGTATTCGTCTGTTTGCTCTCTTTCTATTTCTTCTATCATTTCTAAATCAAAACTACAACATAATATTCCATCTGTACTATCTGAATTTATTTCTTCAATATCAAACCACATACCATTGATAAAAATACCATCTAAAAACGTTTGTTCTATAGCATTTTGTAATTTTATATTGTCAAATTTAGACCGTATTTCATTTTTAGCAAAAAAATAAATATAGATTGTCATATTTTTTTGCTGAAAAAAATGATTCAATTTACCATTTTTATGATTTTCAATCATGATTTTTAAACTAGGTCTTTCAATAGGCTCTTTTAATTCTTCAGCAATAATAGGTACATCATAGTCAAATACTTTTTTTATTGCCTTTTGTATACTATCATTGACTGATTGATTGACATCAAATATTGTTATCATATTTCATTTACCACTTCATCAATAAAATTTTCAATATCTTTTTGAAATTCTGATTGAAATTCTCTTGCACTTTTATCTAATACATGAAAGGCTCTTGCTCTACCTAACACTGCACCATTTTTTTTATTTTTGACATCATGTCCTTGTTCCAGCAAATGGGAATGTGCTGCAGCTCCATATACTCTTACAGAATAAGCACCATTTCCACTATAAATATATGGTTTTCCTTTCTTAATACTTTTAAAATAATTTCCTGTTTGCTTTTTGACCATTTGTTTTGCCTTTTGTTTTGTTTGTTTTTTAAGTTTTTGTCCCTCTTGATTCATAAATTTTTTTGTCATTTTTGGCATTTGTTTCGTTGCAATATTTAATAATTCTTCTGACCAAAAATCCAATTCACTCATATCAAAACCAACGCTCATTTACTCCACCACCAATTTACAAAAAATTTCTATTCTATCATGCCATTTATAATTAGGCTGAAAATATTTTATATCATATCTTTGTTTATCAAAAATAAAATACATATCATTTGATAAATTAGCTATAGCTTTTGCTCTGACTGTAAATTTATGACTAATTTCAGCAAAAATAGTATTGCCTTGTCCCATTTTTTCATTTCCTGATTGTGGTAATACTTCTGCCCATATTGTTTTTATTTTTTGATACTGATAATCCTTTTCCCCTAATTCATTTGTTATTTCTTTTTTTGCATATAATGCTACTTTACTATTGAGTCTACTACATAAGCTAGCCATCCTGTTCCTCTTTTCTAATATAAGACAATTGAGCTACAATATTTTTAAACTGTATAGAAATAGTGTCTTTTCCTGAAATAACATCTCTATTATCATACCAATTTGCTACCAGCATATTAATTGCAGTACAATATAAAGTGTTTTCATATCCAACTACAACACCTGCATTTTTTAAATATTCTTCTGCAGCTTGTTTTAATTGTTCTAGTAAAATATCATCATCATCTGTATCAATACGAATATATTGTTTTAAAACCTCTATATACTCCATAAAATCCCTCTTTTATGTTTTAGGCGTTTGTACTTGTTCCTTTTTTCAAATAAATTAAGCCCTTTGCTCCTACTAATTTTTTACTAGCTCCTGTTCCTGTTTCACCAATTGTCATTTTGCCATCTGCTATTGTTAATGCTTTATGTATCCATTTGTTTTTATCCTCATCAAAATATTTTTTATAATACATTGCTAAATTACTGTTTAAGCAATATTGTGACAAATCTACTACTACACCAAATATTGCGCCGTTTTCCGCATTTACAAAGCTTGGAAATTTATCTACAGTTAGCACTTCTCTACCATTTAGTATTTTTTGCCCCTTTTCATTTATTCTACCTAATCCAATTTTTTGTCCTGTACTATCTGTCATACCATTTAGATACATTTCCCATGTCTTTTTTGCCATAACATATATTACACTATCCTCATATGCTTCTGGTATCTCACCTTCTACTTCTGCCCATTTTTTTACTGTACCAATCTCTTTTTCTGACATCGTAATGACTTGATTTGTTGGTAATGCATATTTTGTAAATCCTAATGGTTGTCCGTTTCCACTGCCTTCTACAATAGCTGTTTCTAATGCTTTTGTCATTGCCTTTTTTAATTGATTTACAACAGTAGCTTCAAATATAGGCAATGCAACAGTTGATGAAAGCAATCCAATTGCTACCCTTGCTTCTAATACATGATAACGAAATGTTAATTTTGCATTCATTTCTGCCTTTTGTTCTTCTGATACAACATTTTCTGATGCAAGCCATGTTGCAGTAATATTAATATCAGATATTGGAATTTCTAAGCCGCCTTGATAAGATGTTTGATTAACACGGGACAATATTTTTCCCTCTATGGTCATATCCTCAATCACTTTATTTTGTATTGTTGTAGGAATTACTGCACCAATATCTGATACTGTCGTTAATGCAGCTGCTCTTTTTTCATTAAATTTTTCTGGTATTGCTTCCCCTTTTAGTACATAATTTTGAAATGCTTTTCTATATTCCATTGTACTAAAAATATCTTCTTCATTTTCTATCTTTTCGTTTGACATTCTATAAGTAGCAAGTGGTTGAAATGTTTTTGTATTTTGTTCTGGCTCTATTTTTCGTGCCGCTGGAGGCAATTCATTTCCTTCCAATTGTTCTATTTGACCTTTGATATTTTCTATTTCAATATTTGCTTTTCGTAATTCTATTTCTGCAGCTTCTAATTTTTCTAAATTATCCGCATTTTTAATACTTTCTAATGCATTTGTTTTTCTTTGTTCCGCTTGTTGTAATAATTTTTCTAATTCCATATATATCCTCTCCTTTTTTTACTTTGCACTATACAGCAATAATAACTTTCTTTTTCTAAACTCTATTATTTCATCTTGCTGTTGTTTTAATTTTTCTAAACTTCTAGCATAAACATTTGTTGTATCATAAAATGGTGTATCTACTACACTAACATCATATAGCTTGTTAATATTTGTAATTTCTCTATATGTTTGTTTTTTTGTTGTACTCCAATTATCTCCCTTTTCTTCTACGGTAAAAGAAAAAGACATTTTATCAATCAATCCTGATTGGATTGCCTTATAAATGTCTCTATTACTTTGTGTCTCTATTAAATTTGCTTGTATTTTCAAACCAATATCATCTTTTATCAGTTGCAAGCTATTATTTTTTGTTCTTGCCATAATACACCATGTATCATTATGGTTATATCTCAACACAACATCACTAAAATCTGTATTATCTAACGCCCCCCTTTTTATTACTTCCGTAAAAGCATATTCCCCAAAAGTATGTGTTGCTGGTTCATCATATCGTACTGCATAACCTTCTATTTTCATATCATTTGTATCATTCTGTAATGCTCTCATATTCAAAAGCCTTTGCTCTACATTCATGTTTTATCACTTCCCTTTTTATTCATTTGATAGCTATCCGCCAATTCTGCATTGATATAGTTTAGACTTTGTTTTCTCTTATTTCCATCCTCAAATGGTGGATAGCCAAATACAGCTAATATTTGATTATCTGTAAATGTTCCCCTGCTACTCAATATATCTACCGCCGCAATTTTATTTGTCATAGAAGTATAAAGCAATCCTTGATTATAAAATATAATTTCATTTCCAAAATCTAATTCACTATCTGTAAAGAGTGTAGCTGTAAAACATCTCCCTAGACTGATTATCATGCTTTCAAGTGTTTTTTCATAAAATGCTTGATATTGTTCTTCTGTAAAATCACCATTATACAAAGCCATAGAAATACCATACTGATTCAATATTCTTTGCTCTACAAATTCCATTGTATCTTTGTCTAATACTTTAGGATTTAATTGTATGGGAATAAAGTCACTTTTGTTATCCATTGTTAAAAAACCACTTTGCCCACTATTTAGCTTTTGTTCAAAAATAACTCTTTCCTGTTTTTGCTTTTCTTCATCAAACAAACCAACCATTTTTATAATTCCTCTTACGCCTGTTGTAGAACGAACTGCATTATCCATACTTTCTATAGCAGTATGGTCTGTTTTTAATAACTTTAATATCGCATTATTTCCTGCACTTCCTGAACTATCTCCCCCCATAAATTCATTTGCGCCAAAATCTTTGCGCCAATGTATAATATCTTTGTATGGAAATGTATAGTTTTCTCCATTGGCAAATAAAAATTGTATAAAAAGATTTTCCTTTTCATCCTCTAAAAATGTTGTTTCAATCGGTTGTAAAGGATAAAAAGCGGTATATTCTCTTTTAACATATCCTTGTTTTATGCTGATTTCTTTATAACAAGGATATATAAAAGCATTTTTGTGCATTTCTCTCAAATATACTATTTTTTCTAAAAAGTCTGTTGTTGTCATAAAAGGATTTGGTTGAAATCTTAATAATCTGTTAATACTTCCCTTTACTGTTTGCTGCATACCTTGTGCATCCGTTTGAATGTGTCTTGGTTTGCATTTTCCTATTGCTGTTGCAATACATCGTATACAGCCTTGCACAATATCACTTGCATAAATATCACTGCCAAATTGTGTAAATATTGGTGTACTTCCATTCATCATACTAACATAGTGATATTTTTGTTGTTTACTGCGGAATCTATCAAATATACCCAATTTTTCACCTCCTATCGGTTTACCAAATCCATAAATTCCTTTTTGTATCTATCTAACATAGCATAGCACATTATCATTGTAACCGCTCCATCAATGCGCTTGTTTGCATTATCAAGCACTTTTTTAGGCATAATTCTTGCAAATTTATCCACACTACAAGCAACATTTTTTAAACAATAAATATCCATTTTATTCTGATTATAATTCACAATATTTCCTGTTTTTAAATCCGCTTCCAGTAATTTCATAGGAGTTGATAAAGTTTGATAATCTTGTGTTATTTTTTCTGTATCAAATCCATAGTATTCCATTTCATTAACAAATGATTTTGCATTCCATCTATCATGTCCTTCTTTCCATACCCGAATATGATATTTTTGATACAATGATACATACCACTGTACTACCATACTATAATCTACTTCATTACCTGCACAAATTGTTACAGAATTTTGTTTTGCCATTTCAAAGTAATCAATACCATCTTGTTTACTTTGTTCTATTTTAGATTCTGGTATAAAATATTGTTGAAAAAAATATTTTTGCTTATCTCCTTTTTTCATCAAAAGCACTCTTGCACTTGTTAGGTCTGTTGTTTCAGACAAATCTGTTGCAGCTAATGCAAAACAGCCTTTGAAATCCTCAATATCAAATATCAAGTTATTTTTAATATCTTTTTCTAATAGCCATGTTTCAACACTATTTTGTTTGATGTTAAAATCTTTTGACAATGTAAATATTCTGTCTGCCTTTGATGCTTGTGCTTTTCTTAATTCTTTTCTTAAATACTCATATTTTTTAATTGTACCTAAACTTGGATTCGCTTTTTTCCAGCTCTTTTCATCTTGATATATTTCTTGCTCACTATCCATAGTATACAGCCATGATAAAAGTTCTTCGTCCTCTCTTTCTCCTCTCAAAACTTCTCTAGCATATTTTAATTCATTGTCTAAATATCCATTTTCTACAAAGCCTTCTGTAGTAATATTGATAAAGATTGGTTCATCTTTTGATGATTGTGATTGTTCAATACTTTTTGCAATGATATTTGATTTCATTTCATGGCTTTCATCTAATATCGCTAGTTCAATATTTCTACCTTCTTTATTTTGTGTTTTTTCAGACAATTTTGTAATAGTACAATCATTTTTTAAATGAAATATGCCTTTTAAATTTTTATGTGTATATTTTTCTTTTGTATCAAATTTTGCTCTCATATTTGCAATTTCTGAAAATATCAAATTTGCTTGTGCATCATCATTACTACTACATACAATATCACTTCCAGAATTGCCTATCATAAATTCTGCAAAACAAATTGCTGCACAAAATGTACTTTTACCATTTTTTCTGCCTACTAATAGTATTAATTTTTTGAATCGTCTAAGTTTTGTATCAGTAAAATAAAAAGAATAAAATACTTCTATGACTGCCTTTTCCCACAACTCTAGTAAAAAAGGTTTTCCATGAAAAGGGCTTTTTGTATGCTTTATAAATTTTTGTATAAAATCAATTCTTATATGTGCCTTTTTCATATCATAACTATAGCGACTATCTGATAAATCTGATATGCAATTTTCAAGACATTGTATCAGCTCTTGTCCAATTACAACACTTTCATCTGTTTTATCTATTGCTTTATTGTAATATTCTAAAAAATAAGAATGTTTTCCCTCGATAGTACAATTTTCTATATCATACATTTATATCACTTTCTTTTAGCCATATATCAAAAGCATTTTCTTGTTCATTATCCAATTTGTGCAATAAAGAATATAATTGTTTGATATTCAGTGCATAAATATTTGTTGTTCTTCTGTATTCGTTTGCAATAGGTAATGCTTTTTGTTTTTTGTTGTCTTTTGGATGTATCAATAACATTCCTGTTTCTGACATAATTTCTCGCATTTCACACAAGGTTACTTTTTGATATGCTGTTTCTTCTAAAAGTCCTTGTATTAACTCTAATTCGTTTTGTTCTAACTCTGAAAAAATTTGTTTTAATTTCTCAAACTCTTTTTCATATTTTTGTTTTCTGTCCATTTTTCTCACCTTGATTTCATTTTTGAGGTTTGTGTGCAAACTCAGCTGGGGGCTAGGGTCTAGGGAATAAGCAAAAAATAAGAAAATAGGGGGGTTATGGCATAAAAGTTTCAAACCATTTTTCAATATACTTTGTATACTCTCCCTTTTGATATTGCCTATCATCAGTACAATGTTCTAGTCTATATAAACATTCTTCTTTT
>CAMXTM010000088.1 GCA_947246775.1 uncultured Clostridium sp.
ACTCTCCACTTTGACGCTTTTTTTATCAAATAAATCCACTTCTGTCATAATGATAACAAAATCTATTAGCACAATAAAAAAAAGAATTTCTACACCATATTTTATTTTTGTAACACACACAATAATGCCAATCAGCAAACACAATATACTAATACTATTTTTCCACTTTTTATCGTTTTTATTTTTTTGCAATATGAACAACCCCCCATAGCAGTATATCATTTTCTGTTATCCAAATGGTGAAGGATTTCCAAAAGAGAAGCTTTCCATTCCTCTGTGCTACCCTCTTTTAACAGCCCCACTTTAATACGGCTGATTGCCTTTTGGTCTAGTGTTTTACAAGAAACACCTAATTTATCTGATAACAAATATAAAATTACTTCTATGCCCGCCAATATTTCCGCTCTCTCTGCTGTCGTTACCGCATTATCCTGCATCGATAAAAACAATTGCGAAACAAGGCTTAGCAATTGACATTGCAAATTGTCTATCATTTTTACATTTATAGCAATTTCCAACATTTTCAAACCTCCCCACTTTACTGTAATACAGCATAAGAGCCTAAAAATTTGAAATAGGTTGTCTTTCTTGCAATCATTTTAAGCGCTGCGTCCAAGTCTTCTTGTGTCTCTGTTTCCAAATCTACAAAAAAAATGTAAGTGCCAAGCTGATGCTTCATAGGGCGAGATTCTATTTTTGTCATATTAATATCCCATATGGATATAATATCTAATACCCTATATAAATCACCAGGTTTATGCCCTGTGGTAAATACAATAGATGTTTTTTTCCCTTTTGCCACTTGTTTTGGCTTTTGTTTTGATACAACAACAAACCTTGTTTTATTTTGGTCATCGTCCTGCACACTTTCATAAAGCGCTTTTAAATCATACACCTTTGCTGCCTGTTTTGGAGAAAGGCTTGCAATCCATTCTTTACTTTCTGCAACCATTCTTGCTGCCTCAGCGGTAGAATTAGTAGGCTGCAACTGCACCTCTTTAAAATGTTTTCTTAAAAAGCCAGCACACTGACTCAATGCTTGCGGGTGAGAAAGTATTTTTGTAATTTTTTCCCCATTGTAGTCCTTTTTTACTAACAAGTCTTCCCATACAGGTATGACCATTTCCCCTTTTATATATAACTCTGGCGTAAATATAAGCAAATCAATGGTACTGGTAACGGTACCCTCTATTGAGTTTTCCAAGGGTACAACACATTCTTCAATTTCATCATGGATTACGCCCTCTAGTGCCGCATAAATATTATTATATTGCAACAGTGTGCTTTCTTTTTCTAAGCTGTTTTGATATAAAAGTACCGCTTGCTGGCTAAATGTACCATTTGGACCTAAATAGCCTATTTTCATGTCATAATCACCTCACTTTTTATCTTGTCTATTGTTTTTTCTGTCTTTACGCAAATATCATTACCATTTTACCATATTCTATATTTTATCTCAAGTACAAAACAAAACGGCTTTACTTTATTAAAGTATAAAAATTAAAATTGTCACGAAATAATACCGTTGTATCATTTATGATTTGCGTTTTACGGCTTTCTGACAAATAGGAATATCCCAATGCAGTTTTTATTTCCTCTATCCATTTTTTTACAGTGCTAGGCATTGGTATGTCATTAAAACAAATTTCTACTTCTTTTAAACCTTTCTTTTTACACATTTTTCTACATTCTTTTCTATATTCAGAATATGCTTTACTTGAGTCTATCAAATATTGTTTGATGGTATCAATTTCATCTTCGCTCAAATTTTTTAATTGAGTCTGCATATAACGATTCATAGTAGTCATATACCTATCCGCATTTATTTTTTTATGGCATTTTTCAATATAATCCAGTACATAATTATCTATATCTTTTTTGATTTCCTCAAACAGAGTATTTAATTGCTTCACATCATTTTCAATCCTATGCCAACCTACATCAATAGAATAACAATGTTTTCCTGTTATCAACACTGCAATATCTGTCTCATAGCCCACAGCAAACCAAGGAAGTCCCCTATAACTTTTATTATAACAACACGCAATTTCTGTAATCACCATAGAAAGAATCCCCTCATAAAATTCTCTTTGTATCACAATGTGGTCATAAATACCATCTGCATTTTGACGGCGAAAAGCATAAAAATCACTATAACTTCCTTCAAATAAAAAATCAGGAAACTGTTCAGCCATATAATGGATTAATTTTTTCCTAATCGGAATACACTTTTGTCCCATTTTGCAACACTCCTTAACAAACGAAAAAGCGTACAGCAAAACTGTACACTTTATACTACGCCAATATACGATGAACTACTTTTAGCAAAGGCATATCATCTACTGCTTTTACAAATCCGATTCCTCTTTTTTTACAAAATTCTTTTATTTCTGCCTCATATCCCTCTACTGCCTTTTGATAATTTTTTAAAACTTCTTCTGTCAACTCCAAATCTCTCGCCTCGTTGGTTTCCTTATCCACAAGCCGAATACTGCCCCTTTGTGATGGTAAAACGTCTTCTTTGGAAAGTACCCACACCAATATGACTTCTTGCTTTTTATATTGCAGTAATTTGATAGACTCTTTCCAATTATCTTCTGTCAAAAAATCAGAAAAAACCAATGATATTCCTCTACCTAAATGCAAACTACCACATTCTTTTATTGTTTTAGTAAAAGAAGTCTGTCCGCTCTGCCCTATGTCATTTAAAAATTGTACGACTTCCGCAAAACGACTGCTTGACTGTGTATTTAATTTTTTTTGCTGAATCCCATCGCCCCAACAAAACAAATTTACTTTGTCCATATTTTTTAGTGCTACATAGGCAATAGAAGCCGCTAAACTCTTTCCATACAGCGCTTTTGCGCTATCAGACATAGAATGACTGCTATCTAAAAATAAATTGATGGTTGCCTGTTTTTCTTCCAAAAATACTTTCATATACAATTTTTCAAAACGAGCATAACTATTCCAGTCAATTCTCCTTAAATCGTCCCCTATCGCATAGTCTCGATAGTCAGAAAATTCCAAAGAATTGCCTTGCGCTTTTGCCTTTCTTGCGCCACTATAACCGCCAACTCCCAATTTATTTTTCATATTTAAGCTAAGTGCTTCTAATTTGGTAAAATATTCCTTTGTAAAAACATCATTCAGATTTTCCATTTTCTCCCTCTTTTAACAAAATATCAATAATATCATCTGCTGTCATACCCTCAGCGATACCCTCGAAATTTAAAAATATTCTGTGTCTAAGCACCGATTTTGCTACTGCTTGTATATCTTTATAAGCAACATGGTATCTGCTGTCTAAGAGGGCAAATATCCTCGCTGTGGTAATAATTGCCTGCGCTCCACGTGGGCTAGAACCATAACGCACATATTTTTTGACTTCCTGTGGCGCAAATGGCTGCTCTGGGTGGCTATTTAATACCAAATCCATAGCATACTCAGCAACTGCTTTTGCTACTGGCACTTGCTGTGCAATTTCTCTCAATTCTAAAAGTTGTTCTCCGCTGCAAACTTTTTGTGGTTCTTTTTGTTCTGTGCCTGTTGTCATCGTCACAATTTCGTACAATTCTTCCTTATTGGGAAAGTCTACATTGAGCTGAAACAAAAACCTATCCATTTGTGCTTCTGGCAAGGCATATGTTCCCTCCATTTCTAGTGGGTTTTGTGTCGCAAGTACAAAAAATGGTTTGGGCAAAACATAGGTCGTTGTGCCTGCTGTAACCGTTTTTTCCTGCATCGCTTCCAGTAAGGCACTTTGTGTTTTTGGTGTTGCTCTGTTGATTTCGTCCGCTAAAAGCAAATTGGTAAAGATTGCCCCTTTTTGAAATTGTAAAGTATGATTGCCTTGTTTGTCTTTTGCCATAATGCTTGTACCAGTGACATCGGCAGGCATCAAGTCAGGCGTAAACTGTATTCTCGAAAACTGCAAATCCATTACTTTTCCAATTGTTTTGACAAGTTGTGTTTTACCCAATCCAGGTAAGCCCTCAAGCAATACATTTCCTCCTGCAACCATTGCTGTAAGTACATTTCGTATCAGGCTTTTTTGTCCCACAATTACACTACTGATTTCATTTTCTATTTTTTCAAATGTTTGCTTAAATTCTTTTATTTTTTTTTCGTCTGCTTCCATTTTTAAGCCTCTTTTCCTGATTATTCTTTGCAACTATTATAATTTGACTTTTGTTTTCCGTCAATGTCCTAGCAAAATCATTCATAATTCCTTAAGAAATTGTTTATTCCATTTTACTTGATCCTGTGTTAAAATAACTTTCGTATCCTTGAGACTTTATCTCAAGTTTTTACAACAACAAAAGAAAGGAATTTTATTTATGGATAACATGGATAGAACAACATCAACCAATTTTACAGTGCTTTTTATGTTTTTAAACCTGCTTTTTTGGACATTTGTTTGGGAACCTCTCGCAACAACATTACATATGCCCTCGCTGTTTCAGCTTGCGCTATATCAAGTCATTCTTTTTATACTGCCTACTTTTATTTATCTTTACATTACAAAGTCTTTGCCAAAACAAGTATTACGTCTTAACCCCATAAGTTTTAAAAACGTCATACTCGTTATTTGCATTGCTATTACAGTACAACCAGCAATGGCGTTAATTTCGTTTTTGTCTTCTTTTGTATTCAAAAACAATGTTTCGGAGACACTTTCTGCAAATAGTGATTCCAATATCATTTTGCTTTTGATTTCACTAGCGATTGTACCTGCCATATGTGAGGAATTTTTTTTCAGAGGGATTGTTTTTTACAATTTTTGCAATTTACGACTAAAAAAGGCGTGTGCCATAACAGGGCTATATTTTGGGCTTATGCACATGGATTTACAGCAAATTTCCTATACCTTTGCCATAGGTGTTTTGTTTTGCTTTTTGGTTTACCGCACCAATACCATTTATTCTTCCATTATTGCCCATTTTGTCATAAACGGCAGCCAAACGCTATATAGTTCCCTGCTGCGCAACCTCCAAAAACAAGGGATTCTTTCGGCAATATCGGACTTACTCACGCCAAAAAGTGAGCTACATTCCATATTGACCTTTTTTCTATTTTCTCTGCCCTTTTTAATCGGCTTTTTGTTCCTTTTTTGCAAAAATAACCCCTCCCCCTCTATCCCCACAGAACAAGGCTTCCCCGCCTATCGCCCAAACCGCAAATGCAAAGAAACACCTTGCGACATCTTCCTGTACGCCATACTCGTTATATACTTTTTTATGGCTGTCCTCCCCCTGTTCTTTTAAACTTCCCGCCGAACCACTCTCAAACATAAAAATACCCTGCCCTCGCTTGAGGACAGGGTTAAAACTTTTCGCTCCCTCCTTTCGGAGCAGCAATGGAGCAATGTTTTTTCCGTTCGTACTATAAACATTTGTTTTGGGACAATCAAATGCTTTTATACTTCATAGATTTTTATAACTTTTGGGGCAATTTTTTAATATCAACGTTTATTACTTTTTTGTTTAAGGAATTTTTTTAAATGTTATCGTACTTCTTTTTACTTCTTTGTAGCTAATTTCGTGAATACGGTTGGTATTACTCTAATGTTACTGTAACATTTTCTGGATTGTCTACACCAGTAGCTGTAACTTTTACTACAACTGATGTTGCATCTGCATTTTGAGCTATTGTAAGTGTAGCTTCAGCTGTACCACCATTAGCAGTTGTACCCGATGTAGGACTTACACTTGTTCCAACAAGTTTATTTTCTTCATCAACAAGTTCAAAAGTAACATTTACATCATCTTTTCCAGTGCCATCTTCTTCTACTGTAGCTGTAATTGTTACAGTGCCACCATCTGCTTTTGTTATACTGGTTGGATTAGCTGATGCAGAAAGTGTAAGTGTGCTAACTGGTGTTACTGTTACTGTATATGCATTTACTGTAGCTCCATCTTCTGCAATTACTACTACTTTACAATTATTTACCAATGCACTAAGTTCTGTTGCTGCATCAAATGTTGTTTTATTTGTTATTCCAGCTGCATCATCTGCTGCTACTACTTTGATTTTTGCACCTGTGCTTGGTGTTAAGTTTCCTTTAAATGTTGCTACTGCTGTTGTTGTTGTAATTGTATCTGTTCCTGTTGATTTTGCTTTAATTGTTTTTGCATCTGCATCTACATCATATTTTTCTGATGTTACTGTTGCTGCTGTATTTACTGCTCTAGCTTTTACTGTTACTGGGTCACTTGTTAATGGTTTTCCAGTTTCTGGTGTCAATTTAGCTGTTACACTAATTGTCAAAGGATCTGGAATCTTTGCCGTTTCTAAAATAGTCAACAAACCATTTGCACTAATATTACCAATTGTTGCCTCAAGGTTTGCGCCATTTACTTGTGCAGACCATTCTACTGCGCCATCATCTGCTGTTAATGTAATGTCAGAACCAGTACCATCAGCTGCTGAGTTTCCTTTTACTTCAAATTGCAATGTATCGCCTGGTTTTAATTCAGTAACATCTGCTGCTGCTTTTGTTACAACAATGCTCTTAATAGTTGCCACTGTATTTGACAATGTAACATCTGTTGTGTTAGTTACTGCTGGTGTTACGCCATCTACTGTTGCTCTTACTTTTATAGGAGTTGTTTCTGCTGTAAGAGCTGCATCTGCTTTTACTGTAAGTACACCAGTTGCTGGGTCAATGCTTACACCAGTAATAGCAAGAGCTTCACCATCTGCATCTTCTAATGACCATTTTAATGTATATTTATCAGCTGCCATAGTATTTTCTTCAGTGTCTTTTACTGTTGCAGTAAATGTTGTTTCAGTTCCTTTTTCTATTGCTGCTGTATGTGGTGCTACTGTCACACTGCCTGGTGTTGCTGGTGTTGGGTTTCCGCTTTCGTCCTTTGTACCATCTTGTTTAGCACCATTAAATGTAGTTACTGCTGCTTCTAATGTTTTTACTGCTTCATCTATTTCAGCTTGTGTTGCATCAGCTTTTTCAGCTACACCTTGTGCAGTTTCAATTGCAGCTGTGAAATCATCCATAACTTTTTGAGTTACCCATTTTTCACTTGTTGCTACATCTTTACCATCTGCACTTGTTTTTACACCAGTTTTAGCTGCTTCTGCGGCTGTGATTGCATCAGTTAATGCTTTTTTGTCTACTACTGTTCCGCTTCCGTTTCCGCTTCCGTTACCTGTGTTGCTATCACTTGTTGTAACATCTTCTACTGGTGTAGTAACTTCCTCACCTTTTGTCAATGTGCCAGCAGGTGCTTCGATTTTACCGATTTCGCCAGTACCTGTTACTTCTGAGCCTGCTGCTGTAGAGGTAGATGTAACAGCGTCAACTGTTGCTTCCTCTGCAACATCAACTTTTGCTGTTGCACTATCTGAGATGTCAACTTTGTCTACTTTTGCAGTATCATTTACGTCAACTCTTGCACTTGCACTATCGCTAACTGCAACTGTGCCTACTGTAGCGTCGCCATTTACTCTAACACTTGCATTTGTATCGCCTTTTACTTCAACAGTGTCAACACTTGCACCATCGTTAACTTTTACACTAGTATTTCCTGTACCGTCCAATACGATATTGTCTACGTCGCCAGTTACATTTACAGTACCAACTTCGCCTTCAGCTTCAACACTTGCGCCAT
>CAMXTM010000089.1 GCA_947246775.1 uncultured Clostridium sp.
GAAAATGTTGCCATTTTGTTGCCAAACGCTAAACAAATTTGCTTGAAACCCGCATGAATACTGGTTTTTTTCACATTGACCTATCATTCCCACTCAGCAAAGTTTTCGTAATACTAAATATATTTATTTAATATATAGTATGTTTTTTGCTATATATTCTTCATATTATTTCAATTTTTTTCTTTATTTTAATTTTTAGTATCAAAATAGTATCACAGAAAAATGGATAAAATATTTTGTTTGATGCTATATTTCTTCTATATCTTTATAATATAACTACTATTTTTTGGATATTATTACAAAGACAATATTTAAATAATTTCTCCAATACTATTATTATATTTTTCAAAATGGTCTATCTTCATTTTCTGCATCGTAATCTCTACCATTTGGAAAAAGGTCTGTGTTGTTTGAGTATTCATTATTCATATTATCATATTCTTCTTTAATTTCGTCCCATGAATCTTCTTCTGAAAGGTCATGATTCCAAATATTGTCATCCATTTCCTTTAACATTTTTTCTTTACTCATTATATCATCTTCAAATTCTTCATCTTTATTATCATTTTCTATTTCTTTCATCTCATATTCCTCATCTTCAGAAGCATCATCAATTTCATAAGATACAACTTTTTGAAAATTACATTTTGGACACATTAAAACACTACGATATCCATTTTTATATGGAGAAATATCAATATCTTCACTAAAGCAAAATTTTACACCACAAATAGGACATTCTTCTGGTATTTCATCATCATCTACTTTAAAACTTCTTTCATATTTATTTGACATAAAAAATATCTCCTCTCTTTGTAAATTTATGCTTTTATAAGCTGCTTCAATTCCCATTCTTATAATCTCTGTTTCTTTCTTTCCAGTTTCTGATATACACTTTTTTAACATTTTCATATCATTATTTGATAGTCGATAGCTTTTTCTATTTCCTTTTGGATTATTAGAAGGTGGTCTACCCATTCTAGGTGCCAAAATATCATCTCCTTTTCAAAATCATTATATAATTGTCATGACAATAAGTCAACCTTTTTTTTAAATATCAATCTAATTTTATTTTTATTAAAATTTTAGTTATTTTGTATATTGTTTTTCTATTTTTTGTTTTTTATCCATTTGTTTCAGCCATTCATTTACATCATCAATATCTAAATAAGTCTTTACCTTATCAAAATAACGCATTTGTACTTTGTATTTGCTGATTTCTATATTATTGTCCCAATTCAATTTTTTAAGCTGTTCATTGTTTGATTTCAAAGAACGAAATTGTTTTTGTAATTTTTCTGCATTTTTCTCTGCAATAAATGCTCTTTGTGAAAGGTCTTTTATTGTTGTTATCAATTCCTCTACAAACGGTGTTAGAAATTCATTTTTATATCTTTTTGCTGACATAAATGTTGTAGGTTCTGGTAGATGTTCTGCTTTCTTCTCAAATTTATTAACAGTAGAAACAGCATATTTTTCTGCATTTTGATATTTTGAAATATCATATTCTAAAGATTTCTTTTTATACTCCAATTTTCTGACTTCTTCCACCAATTTATCTTTCTTAAATTGACTAACAGATTTATGTTTTTCATGTGTTCCTTTTTTCTCCCATTCAATGTCGTACTTCAACATAACTTCAGACAGCTTTTCTTTTTCTGAGTTTATCCATTGATTCAATTCTGTATCACTTCTTGCTGTTCCAGTAAAACCTTGTTGTTTTAAAGCTCCTTTCATAGAAACTCTTGTATCAAGTCCTCTTTTACTATCTGTTGTAAATGGCACAAAATCAATATGTAAATGAGGTGTTGCCTCGTCCATATGAATATGAGCAGAAAATACATACAAATGAGGATTTCTCTGTTGAAAACTTTTCATATAATTATCAAGTATATCTTTTGCTATTTGACCATCATCAGAAACAGCATTCATATTGTCTTTATCACCAATTTGTACAATTATTTCATAAAAAGGTTTTTCCTGTTTACTTGTGCGAATTTTCTCATAATAATCATTTATCATTCTATCTTTTCGTTTTTGTTTTTCATTATATTTTTTTAGTGCATCATCAAACAATTTATGGTATACTGTTTTTATATCTTCACTACAATATGTAATATTACTTTTTGTACGTTCTTTATCTACATTTTGAGCAGTAAATTTACGTTCATTATGACTAATAGAACCTTTTCCAAGCATAATACTAATTGTTCTTTTCAAATTACTTCACCTCATTTCTTGCTTTGTTTTGTTACTTTTGTCAAAAGTAACGCAAATGCACTTTTGTCAGCAAGCCAACAAAAATGCGGCAGCCTGTGGCTGTTTGCGTTCCTGCGGAAGGCTTTTCAGCTATCGCTGATTGATTACCTTATTACAGGAGCGTGTCACGCTCCTGTTTTATCCGTTGACAAAAGAAAATCTTTACCATCTAAAATCCGAATATATGCCTTTTTCATTCAAATATTTCTTACGAGCTGTTTCTCTTTCTTGTTCTGTTAGAGCAGTTTTATAATTGGTATAACATTCTCTCATTGTCATTTTATTTAATTTTTTTTCAAGTTCTTGTTTGATTTCTTCCTCATACTCATACATTTCAAAATAGCAATATTTGAATATTTTCATAAATAAATCATATGAAATCTGAACATTTTTCACATATATCACTTCTTTCTATTTTTGAATTCATTCAAGGTGGCAAGATGCCCTATTATTAAGAAAGGGGCATCTTGCCATCTTCCTTTTATTTTTACAATTTTTAGGATATATTTTCTTTTTTATTTTTCTAAAAACGCTGTTTTTTGTTTAATTTAAAGCATTTTACAGGAATGTTGCACATTCCTATATTTCTGTTTATCAATAAAATAATCCTATTCAAGGTGCCCTATTACTAAAAAAGGGACATCTTGCCATCTTCCTTTTGCTTTTATAATTCCCAATACCATTGATTTCCTATTTTACTCGCTTTTATGTCTAAAGTTTTCTTTGCATTTCTCAATGTTTTATTCGATATTCCATTTTTTTCAGCAAGCTCTGCTATTTTTGTTTGTGGCATTTTGCCATTTGAAAGTGTATTTTCAAGAAAATCTATTGCTGTTTTTTGTTTTATTCCCTTTGCTGTTCCACAAAGCAGTTCATCAGCTTTTATATCACATTCTCCAATCCACTCGAAACCATTTTTTTCACTTAATTTAAAAGCGATTGATTTTGCTTCTGGTGCAAGAGAATTTTTAATCTGACAAACAACTCTAATTTCTGGTTCGTTTTTTATTCTGCCAACAATTAAGACACTCCTAGCGGCAGCTTGAAAATCAATAGAACCAAGTCCTCTATATGCTGATTTTCCCATATTGCACTTGTTCATATGTCCTATTAAAAGGATAGCACAATGATATTTTTCTGCTATTTCTGCAATATATTTCATAACAGGTCTGATTTCATTTGCTCTATGCATATCTATATCAGCACCTAAAAAGCCTTGTATAGGGTCTAACACTACAAGTTTTGCTCCAGTTTCAGCTATCGCTTTTTCAAGACGCACATCAAGCATTGTTAGTGGTGTTTCTCTGTCATCAATTACAACTATCTTTGAACAGTCTGCATTTGCAGCTACAAGGCGAGGTTTTATGGTATCACTCAATCCGTCTTCTGCTGTCTGATAAATAACATTGATAGGCATTTTTGTTTCTCCATTTATGATTGCTTCTCCTCTTGTCAATTTCGCTATCATCTGCAAAACAAGTGTTGTCTTACCTTCTCCAGGGTCGCCTTGAATGATTGTAATTTTGCCATATGGTATAAAAGGATACCATAACCATTCTACATTTTCACATTTTATATCTTCCATATTTATTAATTTTAATTCGTAATTCAAAATTTCCACTCCTGTCCTATTGAAAAATCAATAGAAATGTGGTAAATTATATCCAGGTTTAATGGAATGTTTACCACATTTCCAAGTCCTTTTGTATTTGCAGATACATCAGGACTTTTCTTTTTGTAAGTAATTGTTATTATTTAACACATATATTCAAATCCTCCTTTTCATTCTCCAGTTTTTCTATCATTTCAATCTGTTTTGATGGAAATAAATGGGCGTATTTGTATGTAATGTCAATGCTTTCATGTCCCACTCTGTCAGCAATCGCAACAGCAGAAAATCCTAAATCTATCAAATGACTGATATGTGAATGACGAATTGCATGAATCTTAATACGTTTTACACCTGCTGCCTTTGCTCCTCTGTCCATTTCATGATGTAAATAACTTTTTGTTACAGTAAATATTCTATCCGTTGGCTGTACTCCATAAAGCATTTTGATGTATTCTTGTATTTCTTCACATAAAAATTTTGGTACTTTAATCACTCTTTTACTTTTCTTTGTTTTAGGTTCTGTAATGACATCTTTTTTTCCAATACGCTGATAAGATTTATTAATACGAAGTGTACCACTTTTAAAATCAAAGTCTTCTGGTGTTAATGCGAGCAGCTCTCCTAGACGAATACCACACCAGTAAAGCACTTCAAAAGCATAAAATGATAATGGCTTGTCCATCATAGCCTCTGAAAATCTTGCATATTCTTCTTTTGTCCAAAATTCTATTTCTGCTCCATCTTTGTCACCCATATTTCCTGCTTTCGCAGCTGGATTGCTTTTTAAATCATAATATTTCACAGCATGATTAAATATAGCACTTAATTGATTATGTATCGTTTTCAGATAAACAGGAGAGTATCCTTTTCCACGCTCATCACGATACATCATAAGCCTATTCTGCCATTGAATGACATCTTTTGCTGTAATGGCATTCATTTTTTTATTTTTGAAAAAAGGTACTATCTTTTTGCAAATAATGTTTTCTTTTGTAAGAAATGTACTTTCTCTCACTCTTTGCTTTATGTCTGAAATATAAATCTCTACAAAGCTCTCAAATTTCATGTCAAAATCTACATTTGTCTGTCTTAAAAACTCTCTTTCCCACTCTAATGCGTCTTTTTTCGTTTCAAATCCTCGCTTCATTTTCTTTTCTCGAACATTGTTCCAGTTCTCAAAATAAAAGGAAGCATACCATTTTCCTGTTTTTTTGTCTTTGTATGCGGGCATATATTTTCTCCTTTCTTTTACTTTAAATCACTTTTGACTTGATTATTTTTTATATACACACTCCTTTCAAAATATTTCTACTAAGCAAAAATATTTAGTTAACTATGTTGATATGTTATTAAACTTTTTTGCTTTTGTCAAGTGATTTTGTTAAAAAACTAAACTTTTTTGTATTTATTATTTTCTCTTTCAAAAAAATAGGCAAACAAAAAATACCATCGAAAACTTTAGCGTTCTCAATGGTATTTCTATCGTCAATTTTACTTTCCTAAAATAAATAGTATCATTTTAGTATCATAAGCTATTTTTATCCTCAAAAAAGTCAGTGTTTATAAGACTTTTTGGACTTCTTGACATTATTCCCACTCGGCAAGCTCAGACAAAACTTAAATATATATGCTTTGTTTCTGTATTATTTTTGCCGATATTTTCTCTCAATTCCATATTTTATTCTGACTCACTGATTTTTTGTTGCCAAATTGTTGCCATGTATTCATTATATCATAACTATATAAAAAAGCAATTATATTTAAAAATATTTTTTTAATATTTTATTATGATATTATTATACTCTATTTTAGCAAAAAAGAAGCTCACAACAGTAAATTACTATTGTGAGCTATATTTTATTTTCATTTATTCAATAACTGCTTATAGACATCAATAAATTCTTCGGCAATAATACGAAATCCTTCAGCACTCATCAACTGGTCTTCGGCATGAAGCAATAACAAACCAACATCAGACAATGTACCTTCTGCATCTTTTGTAAGCAAATCTGCATGAGCATCATGTCCTTGTGAAAATGCTTCATCTCCTTGTTTTATCATTTGTTCAGCTTGTTCAAAATCGCCTTTTTTTGCACACTGTATAGCATTGATAAAACAAGAACGTGCTGTACCTACATAAGTAATAATTTCAAAACAAGTAACACTCAATTCTTCTGACATATCCAAAATTCCCCTTTCTATATTTTCAATTTATTCCCTTTTTATTACCAGTCATCATCATCAGAATTTGTTGCAGCATTTTGTTCTGCTATTAAAGCATCTTTATCAAGGCGACGAACAAATGGCATATAAACAAAAAATGAAATAATAAAAATTACAAGCTGCAATAATGCACTTCTCCAACCTCCTACCAAAAATCCTGAAATAATAGGCGGACAAGTCCAAGGAACCATAACGCCCCCATAAAGAGGACAAATACCAGTTGCAAGTGCAAAATATTGTATAACACATGAAATTACTGGCATTGCAATAAATGGAACGGCAAGCATAGGATTCATTACAACAGGAAGTCCAAATAAAATTGGTTCATTGAAAGTGCAGGAATCAATTCTAAATTTCCTAATGTTTTCAACTGTTTTGATTTTGCAAATGCAACTAAATAAATAACTAAGCCTATTGTTAAGCCTGCACCAGTAACATTAATAAACTGGTCATAAAACTGTGCTGTTACAATATGTCCTCCATTTGCGACAGTAAGTTCCATTCCTTTATCTAATATTGCTTGGTTTTCTAAACTATTTGCTTGTAAAAGTCCACTCATAATACCACCAACAATAGTAGAGCCATGAACTCCAAAAATCCATAAAAATGGTCCTGCAAAGCACATTAATATTGCACCACCTAGAGAATCTGTCATGCCTTGTAATGGTATTTGAATAACTTTATAAATCAATTCTATTGCTGTTGTATGTAATCCAATACTGAAAATTCCGTGTATAATTGTAGCAACAACAACAATGACAACGGCAGGAATTAAACCAGAAAAAGCATTTGCAACGCCAGTAGGGACACCTTCTGGCATTTTGATTTTAATATTCTTTTTCAAAAACCAAGAATATGCCCATCCAACAATCAATCCAATTAAAATTGCTCCAATCATACCCTTTCCTGCTGTCCAATCTTTTTGAATAATATTTCCAACAATGTCACCATTTTCTGATGTTATAGAAGATGGCTGAAGCAGTAAAAAAACAGCTAATGCAATCATAGCACCACTTAGTGGTTCTTGTCCTTCTAATTTTGAATAAGTATAAGAAATACCTACAACTGCAATAATAGCACTAATACTAAATGTAGCACCATAAGCCTGATTAAATATATTTGTAATTCCTGCATTAGCAAGTGCATCTGCTGCTGCTTTGACTGGCAAATTGGCAAGAATTAAAAAGATAGAACCAACAATTAAAAGAGGCATTGTATATACCATACCATCTTTAATTGCTTGAACTGCTTTTGTATTGACGAATGCAAGAATTTTTGGAATTACATTTTTATTAAACCATTCACCCATAATATCACCCTCTCTTGTTTTATGTCACATTATAAAATAAAAATAATATCAATATTTGTAATAATACCGCATAACTAGTGAATATGAAATTATGCGGTATTGCAAAAAATTTTTATTTAGAAGATGCTAATTTGTATGCAAATCTTAACACATTCATACCATTACACATACCATAGTCTGCCATTGGAAT
>CAMXTM010000090.1 GCA_947246775.1 uncultured Clostridium sp.
TTTTTTTCTATCATTTCCTTTTGGGCAGACATCTACATTTGCCAAGCCTCTACCATCTTTATCAAATCCGCCCTCACATTGGTTGGCGGCTGTTGCGCCGCCCCATAAAAATCCTTTTGGAAATCCCATATTGATGCTCCCCTTTCTTTTGTATGATTAGCGCATAATAGTAATCACTGTATCACCATAGCTTGCTGTTTTTTGTTCTGTTTCAATCATATCTAAAAAGTCATCTGCATTTGTTACTAATACAGGCGTTTCAATAGAATAACCCTCTGCTGCAATTGCATCTTTATCAAATTCTACTAAAACATCTCCTACAGAAATTTTATCTCCCTGTTTTGCTTTTGCTGTAAAATATTTTCCGTTTAATTCTACTGTATTCATACCAATGTGTATTAACATTTCTACGCCATTCTCAGAGGTAATGCCCATAGCGTGAAGTGTTGGGAATATGGTTGTCAATGTGCCATTCACTGGGGAAACTACTTTTCCCTCTTCTGGTATAATTACTACACCTTTTCCTAAAATTCCCATTGCAAACGCTTCATCTTTACATTCTGTTAATGGTAATACATCACCTTTTAATGGGCTTGCAATAACTTCTTTTTTTAATAAACCATTTTGTTGTACTGGTTCTGGTTTTGCTTCGATTTTTTCACTTGCTTGCTCTGGTGCTGTTTCTTTTTCACGATATACTACAAACATCATAACAAAAGCTAATACAATTGCAAGTGCTGCACCAATAATTGCTACAATAATATTGCCATTTGTGCCATCTGGGTTTATCATCGCTGGGAACTCAAAAATACCCATGCCGCCTGCAAAGAATTTTCTAAAATTAAATTGTCCATAAAAACCGCCTACAATTGCTCCTACAATACAGCTTACGATAAATGGCTTTTTCATAGGTAAGGTAATACCATAGATTGCTGGTTCTGTTACACCAAAAATGCTTGATATAAAGTTTGGTAATGCTAATTCTTTCATTTTTTTGTCTTTTGTTTTACAGAAAATTGCCAATACAACACCTGCTGTTGCAAAGGTACAGCCAAAGAATGGCATCATAACGTTATCATATCCTAATGTTACCATATTGTTGATATATACAGGAATAAAGCCCCAATGCATACCAAATATAACAAGTATTTGCCATGTACCACCAACTACTGCGCCTGCAAGTAATGGGCTAAATTCTCTTATCTTAAATACAAATTGTGAAATTAACATAGAACCAAATGTAGAAACTGGACCAATAATCATAAATCCTATTGGCAATGCTACTAACAATACCAACATTGGTACAAAAAAGAATTTTACTAAATCTGGTATAAACTTATTAAAAAACTTTTCGCACTTTGAAGCAAAATATACAATAAATATAACTGGTATAACTGTGGAAGTATAGTCCATTGCAATAATTGGCAAGCCTAAAAATGTCATATAAATATCAGATTCAAATACTGTACCACTAAATAGTGTATACAATGGTTCGCCTGCTGCGGATAAAGTGCTTCCTTGCAATGCTGGATAACACATTGCTGCGCCAATTGCTAAACCGAGCATTGGTTTTAAACCGAATTTTTTTGCGGAAGTATAGCCCAAAAACATAGGCAAAAACATAAACAATGCATCGCCAATGCCATTTAACATAGTATAAATTCCTGCTGCATCTGTATACAATCCCAATGCTACAAACAAGGCATTTAATCCTTTGAGCATACCACAGGCGGACATAACGCCCAAGATTGGCTGGAATATGTTGGATACAATGTCAATTAAATTTGTTTTTTCCTTTTCTTCTTCTGATGCTGCTGTTGCTGCCTTTTCGTCCAATCCAATCAAAGGGCATACATCAGCATACACTTCTGCAACATGGTTTCCTATAACAACCTGGTACTGTCCGCCACTTTTCATTACAGTAACAACGCCGTCCATGTTTTTTAAGACATCATCATTTGCCTTGCTTTCATCTTTTAGTTTAAAACGCAATCTTGTAATACAGTGCGTCAAACCACTTACGTTTTCTTTCCCTCCTATCTGTTTTACGATTTCCTTTGCTAATGATTCATACTTACCCATACTTTTTTCCTCCATTCTTTAAAATATAATTTATAAATTTATAAAATGAAGGTTTAGCCAACTTAATGTCACTATCCTAGTATTAACTATTTTGTCTTTTTGCTTTTTCAATATGTATTGTTAAATATAATTGTTCTTCCTCACTCACTACATAAGAATAGGTGCTAACAATATATTCTGTTATTTTTAAAGCACATTGGTAGGCGTCTTTATATTTTGTTTTGACAAGTGCTAATAAATCTTCATCTTGCTGCCCCTCATAAGTGCCTTTTTGAAATAATCTTAATGCAAAAAATTTTAAATGTGTTACAAATCTATGATAATATACAGATTCTTCATCAAATTTAATTTGAAAATAATATTTTACAATGTTTACAATTTGATGAATCAATTTTGTAACTTCTCCTATTTCTTGTATTCCATTATGGTTATCGTCCATTTGCGCATTGACAATATGTAGTGCAATAAATCCTGCTTCATCTTCTGGCAAACGTACACCAAATGCTTCTTCTATCATATCCAATGCTTTTAAACCAATTTGAAATTCTTCTTTGTAAAATTTTTTAATGTCCCATAGCATAATGTTTTTAACACAGATGCCCTCTTTTTGTCTTATAATTGCCATATGCATATGGTCTAACAGTGTAATATATATAAAATCATTTAAATTTCTTTCTGCCTTTGTTCTGGCGTATTCTATGATTTTTTCGCTTACCTCTACATACTCCATAGGAATGTCTTGCAATAATTGTTGTAATTTTGTATTTGTATCTTTGTTTTCCAGTGCAAACACTTTATCAATTTTACTTTCGTCTATGCTGTCTCCTACTCTTTTTTTAAATGCAATGCCACAACCCATTACAATTTTTTCTGTTTTCCCTTCTTCATAAATTACAACAACATTATTGTTAAGCACTTTTCCGATTTTCATGTAATCCTCTCCTAAAAAAAGACCTATTCACACAAAAACAGAAAGATAAACAAAAACATTTATCTTTATTTTTGTATAAACAGGTCTAGCTTGTACTGAAACAATCACTATCCATTTTTTGATATTGTATAATATATTTCTATAATTGTCAATACTAAATTTTAGATTTTTAAAAATATTTTTTGTCATCTAAATAATACCACTTTAACTATAGTATTGTTTTGAAATTCATAGCTTGACGTATGGAAATAAATTTTATATAATGTTATACTGTATATAAATTTTTATAGAAAGATAAGGAGAATGTCATATGAGTTTATCAACATTTTTGTTAGATGTTAGTACGCCAATCATACCAGGCGGCACGCAAGCAGCAGCCCCTGTTGTTGATGCCGCAGCGCAGCAAGGTCAACAAGCTGCATCAGGAGGCGGCAATCCATTTATGGTAATTATCATGTATTGCGTCATTATTTTTGGAGTATTATACTTTTTCTCTATCCGTCCAACTAGAAAAAGAGAACAAAAATTGGAAGAAATGAGAAGTGGTATTGCTATTGGTGATATGGTACTATTAAACAGCGGATTATTTGGCAAAGTAACAGATATTACAGCAGAATGTTTTATCATTGAATTTGGTACAAACAAAGGTATCAAAATACCTGTTTTAAAACAAGAAGTATTTGGAAAAAGAGAACCAAACCTTTCAAACAAAGAAATAGAAGAGCCAAAAGAAGAACCGAAAAAACAAGGTTTGTTTGGTCTTGGAAAGAAAAAAGAAAAAGAATCTGAATAATTAAAAAAAGCCTTTAAAGGCTTTTTTTAGTAGAGCGGAATATATCCACTTTGTTTTATCAGTTCTTGTCCTGTCTGAGAGGTAAGATATTGCACAAGGATTCTTTCTGGGGAATCTATACTACTGTTTGTTCTAACTACAGCATAATAATTTGTCATAAGAGGATAAATCCCTCTTGTGATATTTCTTTTTGTAGGATAGATACCATCAATAGAAAGCATTTTTATATTGTAGTCAAAAAGAATATCTCTTGCATAATGATAGGTACTATACCCAAGTGCATATTCTCCTCCATCATAATAAGAACTTACTTTTTCTAATTCATGTGTTTGTGGATTTGCTTTTACTTGTTGTTGTGGTGCTATCATCTCTCCTTGCGGCAAAATAAATGAATAAAATAGTGACTGTATAAAAGAACTTTCTGTCTGCTGATATGCAATAATATTTTCATCTTGTCTTGTAAAATTTTCCCAAGTAGTAATTTGTCCAGAATATATATTTTGTATGTCTTCTATATATAAATTTTGTATACTATTTTTTTGACTTACCAAAAAAACCATTGCTTCATTTGAAATAGGGATAAACTCTAATTCTGAACCATATTGCTGTTGCTGGTCATAGGAAGCTGTAGAAAGCACAATATCATATTGTTGTGCTATTAAATTCAAAAAGTTATTTTCTGTTGTATCATAATATAGCACTGTTTCATCTTCAGGTATTGTATTGTAAAAAGCAGAAATTACATTTTCTGCTATCGGTGCAGTAACAGCAGAAACTCCAATCCGTGGAAAAGAACCATCATAAAAATCTGTTGTAGCAAATTGCGTCCAATCTACTTCTGTTTCTTCTGTCTGTATTGGCTGCTCTTGTTCCTCTGTAGGTTCTTCTTCTTGTGGCTCTGCTTGCTGTTCCTCCTCTGCCTGTGATGGCTGTTCTACTTGTACTGGTGGTTGCTCTCCACTCGCAACTTGTCCCCCTTTTTGTGCCATAAAATGAATATAAATTGCTGTAGAAATCATACTACCAAACAATATTACAAATAATAAAGCAATTGCGATTTGTTTATAACTTTTTTTGCTTAATTTTTTGACTTTTTTATTCGCTGTTTTGTTTGGTTTTTGATTTGTTTTTTTATCTACTGTTTTATTTGGCTTTTTCTCTACTATCTTATTTGACTTTTTGTTTACTGTTTTGTCTGGCTTTTTTTCTACTACTTTCTCTATTTTTTTGTCTGCCTTTTTGCTTAATTTTTGATGTAGTAGTTTACTTAGCTTTTTGTCTAGTGTTTCCTTTTTACCATCAAGCTCTTTATCTGTTATTTTAATATCAATTTTATGATTCGTTTGAATATCAATTTTATCCATTTTTTTCTCTACTATTTCATTGGATTCCTTGGATTTTTTATTTACTATTTCACTAAACTTTTTCATAAAAAACTCCTTTTATTAAAAATTAGAATATTTAGAAAAATCAAATAGTTTACTTTCATAAACAAGATTCATCGTACCATCTTCCGCTGGCGGCTGTAATGGCACAACAATTCTTCCGCTATTTTCTAATGTAAAATCAGTAGAATCTAAATAATATGACTGCAATTCCGTCAAATTATCCATACTATCTTGTGATAATAAATCACGTACTGCCAATTGTTCCCCTGTAGGCATATGGATTAGTATATTTTTTTGGTTAAATAAATGCTGTCCATTCACAGTAGCATCACTCATAATAAATACTTTTAAAAATGGTCCTAAACCCTTATAAGACAATACCCGAAAAGAAGCATCATCTGCTTTTGAAATATAGTCTAATATGGGGCTTGTATCCGCATAAATTCTTTGTGCGGTGTCCAACTGTTCATTGATTCTCTCTGTAATATTTTGTGTTTTATAGTCTTTGATAGCAATAAATAATGTGTTATCACAACCATCTATTGTAATCGAATTATTTTGTTCTATGATAAACGTATCTGTTGTATCAATCATTTTTTTTGTTAGTAAATTAGGTACATCTATAATATTTTCTATATCATTTGGTGAAAAAGAGAAATAAGGCATAAAAAGTGCTAAACTCAATTCCATTCTTTGTTCCCCTATACAATAAGGATTTTGTTCATTTAATGTTAACACAAAATGTGGTTCTACATCTGTATCAATTCCGCTATCATAGTATAAAGAAAAATCATTTTCTGACAAATTGGAAAACGAACGTTTTAAGGTATCAAAAGGTTCTGGCGATTCCATCAATATTTTATTTTGGATATATCTTTGCAATAGTGTAATATAAGATTTATCCTCTAAAAACAATTCATTTAATGCTGCTTCCCTTTTTTCTTTTACATTATAAAATTTTGCAAGATAGTATGTATTTTCTTCTATATAATTAAGCTCTACCATTTCGTTTGTATTTTGGTTTATGATACTTGGTGTAGCAGTCAACTGTATACTAGCATAAGGACCAATAAAAGAAAGCGCACCCTCAATTGAAATACGATTTTGCAAAGCATCTTCTGCTAGATTCGTCTGCTCATGCAATACAGAAAAATCCATATCAGAAAGCACAGCATCACCAAAATTAGAACTTAAATTTTCAATAAAAGCATTTAAGTCACTTTCTAGTTCTGGTTTTAAATTTTTTGCTTTTGGCAAATTTTCTGTTATAATAACACCATCTGAATCAAATTCTAAAGGTCCAGCGTAATTTACCATCGTATTTTTGATTGTTCTTGTAGAGGGAACATATATCCATGCTCCTTCATTTGTTTGTATTGCATTTTTTACAGAAGAAGTAATTGGTTTTTCTTCTTCAAAAAGTGTTTTTTGACAGCCCGTACACAGAAAAAAAGAAAATATCATCATAGAAAGAAATGTTTTTTTGAGCATAACAAAACTCCTTCCAAAATATATTATTTACATTAAGAGTATAGCTTTTTTAACAAAAAGTCAATTCATAATTTTAAGGTAGACAATTATTCAAAAATCGTTTAAAATGGAAAAATAAATAAACTATTAAGGAGGAAAAAATGAGCTGGGGAGAAATTTTCAAGGCGTTTTTATTTGGCATTGTAGAAGGTATTACAGAATGGCTGCCCATTAGCAGCACAGGTCACATGATTCTTTTACAGGAATTTGTCACATTAAAGATGTCCGCAGAATTTATGGAAATGTTTTTTGTTGTAATACAATTAGGTGCCATATTAGCTGTTGTATTGCTATATTGGAAAAAATTGTTTCCTTTTTCGTTTAAAAAAGAATTTAGAATAAAATTACCAATCTTACGAATGTGGTTTAAAATAATATTCGCTTGTATTCCAGCAGCCATTGTTGGTGTATTATTCGATGACCAATTAAATGCTTGGTTTTACAACTATCAAACAGTATCCATTATGTTAATCCTATTTGGTATATTATTTTTGGTGATTGAAAACATGAACTATGGAAAAAGACCAGAAATTATGAAACTTTCCCAAATTACATATAAAACCGCCTTTTTAATCGGACTGTTTCAACTTATTGCAGCAGTATTTCCTGGTACTTCTCGTTCTGGTGCAACCATTATTGGTAGTTTGTTAATTGGTATGTCTCGTACAGTTGCCGCAGAATTTACATTCTTTTTAGCTGTACCTGTTATGTTTGGTGCTAGTTTGTTAAAAATTATAAAATTTGGACTTCATTTTGAAAGTGACGAAATCATTGTCCTTTTAGTAGGCATGGTAGTAGCATTTATTGTTTCTATT
>CAMXTM010000091.1 GCA_947246775.1 uncultured Clostridium sp.
CTACTTTTACAATTCCATTTTCATATATTAATACATCTGCCAACAAATCTGTAAAAATATATGTATTTTCTTCAGGAATATATTCTGTTTCTATTATATCACAATAATGATAAACAATACTATCATTTTTATTAATAAAACGGCTAATTTTATAACCTTCCTTTAAAAAATAACAAGAAACTCCTTTTGCAAAATCGTTTCTTGGTTTTAATACATTCCATTTTGTTACAATAACATCTTCATCTTGAAATAATACAACATCATCTTTTAATAATACAGTTTCCATTGGAATAAATCGCTTTCGATATAATGTTAATTGTTCTCCCATATTTTTCAACTCCTCCCTACTCCCTTTTATTGCAACAAATCAGGTCTTTTTTGTTTTGTTCTCAAATAAGATTGCTCTTTCCGCCACTTTTCTATATTGCCATGATGTCCAGAAAGCAACACCTCTGGAACTGCACGCCCCATAAACACGGCTGGTCTTGTATACTGTGGATATTCTAAGAGCCCATTACAAAAACTTTCTTCCTGAAAAGATGCTTCTTTTCCCAAAACTCCTGGTACTAATCTTGCTACAGCATCAATAACTGCAATCACTGCAATTTCCCCTCCAGTTAATACAAAATCTCCAATGGAAATTTCTTCTACTGCCAATTCTTCTAATACCCTTTCATCTACTCCCTCATAATGACCACACAAAAACACAATATTTTTTTCCTTAGACAGCTCTTGCGCCATATTTTGTGTAAATGTCTTTCCTTGCGGTGACAAATAAATGATACGCCCTTTTTTATCCTCTGGTATACTTTTATAAGCGTCATAAATAGGCTGCGCCTGCATTACCATTCCCACACCACCACCATATGGGTAATCATCAACATGTTTTTGCTTATTATTAGCATATGCTCTAATATCTACAGCGTCAATACAAATATATCCCTCTTTTTGTGCTCTAGCTAATATACTATGAGAAAATGCTTGTATAATCATTTCAGGAAACAATGTTAATACAGTATATTGTTTCATTATCTCAGCCCTTCCAATAATTTTACAACCATTTTTTTATTTGCAATATCTACTGACAAAATACACTGTTTTATAGCAGGAATTAACAAATCTTTTTGTCCCTCTTTTTTTACAGCATATACATCATTTGCTCCTGTTTCAAAAATATCTGTTAATATACCCAATTCTTCTCCAGATTCTGTTAACACAGTCAAGCCATATAAATCTCGCATATAATACTCATTTTCTTCTAATGGTAATGCTTCTTCTTCTGGAATTAAAATAGTTGCTCCTTTATACAATTCTGCCTCATTAATATCCTTTAATTCCTTTACTGTTACCAACACAAATTTTTTATGATAACCTATTTTTTCTATATGAAAGGTTTTCTTTTCTCCTTTGTTTTCTATAATTAATTGTTTTAATAATTCAAAACGAGATGGGTCTTCTGTTGTAGGAAATACACGCAATGTTCCTTTTAAACCGTGTGTACCCGCAATTTTACCTATCTCAAAATAATTTTCCATAATACACCTCTTTTCTTTTTTCGTCAAAATACAAAATAGCACAGAGACTTATCCCTGTGCCAACTGTTTTTAATTTAATGTATCAAATTATTTGACACATCAGACACAAGGAAGCTCCCTATGCTCATTTTATCATACTCATTACACAATGTGAACTACTGACTTTATAAGTTTAGTAATGTTTCACATTATTTCAATTACAACTCTCTTGTCCTCATGGATTGCAGATGCTTTTACAACAGTACGAATTGCTTTCGCAATTCTTCCCTGCTTTCCAATTACTTTCCCCATATCCTCTGGTGCTACATGAAGTTCTAACACCAAAGAATGCTCTCCTTGTATCTCTTTTACTACAACTTTTTCAGGATAATCTACAAGATTCCTTGCAATTACTTCTAATAAGTCTTTCATATGAAAAACCCCCTACTTACTTTGGTTTATTCACCAATGACTCCAGCTTTTTTCAACAGAGCTTTTGCTGTATCAGAAGGCTGTGCACCTGTAGACAACCATTTTTTTGCTTCCTCAGCGTCTACTTTTAATACATTTGGTTCTTTTGTAGGGTCAAAATAACCAATCTCTGCTATAGACTTACCATTTCTTGATGTTCTGGAATCTGCAACAACAATTCTATAAAATGGAGCCTTTTTTGCACCTAATCTTTTTAATCTAATTCTAACTGCCATTTGTTTCACCTCCTATTACTTTTTTCTGGCTAATTTATCTGAAAAAAGGAAATTTCATTTTCCCTTTTTTGCCCCTTTGCATATCATTCATTTGTTTCATTAATTTTTTTAATTCATCAAACTGTTTTAATAAACGGTTTACATCAGCAATACTTCTGCCACAGCCATTTGCTATCCTTTTTTTTCTAGGTCCATTCAATATAGATGGATTTGCTCTTTCTTGTTTCGTCATAGACTGTATAATTGCTTCTGTACGACTCATCTCTTTTGCAGGGTCAACATTATTTAATGCTTCCATATTTAATTGGTTCATACCTGGAATCATTCCAAGCAAATCCTTAATTGGACCCATTTTTTTGACTTGCTGCATTTGCTCCAGAAAATCATCTAATGTAAAATCATTTTCTCTCATTTTCTTTTGCAATTCCATTGCTTGCTTTTCGTCAAAATTTTGCTGCGCTTTTTCAATCAGTGAAAGCACATCTCCCATACCTAGTATACGAGATGCCATACGGTCTGGGTGAAATGGTTCTAAATCTTCCATTTTTTCTCCCATACCAATGTATTTAATCGGTTTACTTGTTACACTTCTTACAGAAAGTGCAGCACCACCTCTAGCATCGCCATCTAATTTTGTTAATATAATGCCATCAACACCAAGCTGACCATCAAAACTTTCTGCTACTGTTACCGCATCTTGTCCTGTCATCGCATCTACTACAAGCAATATCTCTTGCGGACGCACTGCTGATTTAATATTTTTTAGTTCCTCCATCAATTCCTCATTGATGTGCAAACGTCCAGCCGTATCAATCAATATTACATCATGTTTTTGCTCTGCTGCATATTCTACTGCTTTTTTAGAAATTTCTACTGGGCTAATTTTATCGCCCATTTCAAAAACAGGTATATTATATGTCTTTCCTACTACTTGCAACTGTTTTATCGCCGCTGGACGATAAACGTCACAAGCTACTAAAAGCGGATTTTTGCCTTGCTTTCTCAAAAGCCCAGCCAATTTACCACTACTTGTTGTCTTACCAGCACCTTGCAGACCTACCATCATATATATTGTAGGTGGTCTATTTGCAAATGTTAATTTACTTTGGGTAGTCCCCATCAAATCAATTAATTCTTCATTTACAATTTTAATAACTTGTTGTCCTGGATTTAATCCCTCTAATACTTCCGTACCAACAGCACGCTCTGTTACTTTTTTAATAAACTGTTTTACAATTTTAAAATTAACATCAGCTTCTAATAATGCAATTTTAACTTCTCGCATAGCTGTTTTAACATCGGCTTCTGTTAATTTTCCTTTACTTCTGAGTTGTTTAAATACTTCTTGTAATTTATTAGAAAGACTCTCAAATGCCATACGCTTTCTCCTTTACTCAGCCTATCATTTCAGCGGCGATTTTTTGAATGGTTTCAATACTATTCCTTATTTTGCAAGAAAGATTTTCTTCTTTTTCCATCTCTTCAATGATATTTTTAATTTGCTGTATAGCAGTTTTTTGTGTTAAAAATCTTTCTACTAACTGCAATTTTTTTTCATATTTTTGCAATATTTTTTCCGTTCTTTTTAATAAATCACGAACTGCTTGGCGACTGATGCAAAGTTCTTCTCCAATTTCAGTTAGTGATAAATCATTTTGATAGTACATTTCATATACTAATTTTTGCTTTTCTGTCAGTAATTCTCCATAAAAATCATAAAGCAGTGTTAGCTGCAAAATTTCTTCCACACTGTTCGCCTCCACATCAGGCTGTAAAGTATTTTTACTTCACCTCAAGTAGGGTATCATATTTCAAATGCTTTGTCAAGCATTTTTGCTTTACATTAATAAAAATACTTTTCACCTCTATAAATAATATTGTAATAGGCTTTTTAATATGTTATGATAAAATCAAATATATTATATAAGGGGTGATAGTCATGTTTAAAATAGATGTTACGGATATGCATTGGCTAGATAGAAAACAGGATAACTGTGAAGATTTATGTTTACATGGTCATGCTATTGCTTTTATTGGTTCTAAAAAATTGGAATATGATGCCGCTGTGAGTGCAACTGCCCTTTATTTGTTAAAATCCCTAACAGAAAACCATATCATTGATGAAGATAATCAAATGTTACCTTGTTGTGGCTTTTGTTTGATTGCAGATGATAAATTAGAAAATGTAGTAATCATTGGTTGTCGTAATGGTATTGATTGGTCTATTATTCATCAAGGAGAAAACATACACTTGATTTTAGAAGATGGTTCAGAAACAATAGTACCATTTGAAAAATACAAAAAAGAGGTATACAAATTTGCAGATAAAATTGAATCATTCTATCAAGCAAGTCTTCCAAGAAAATTACCAAAAGATGAATATGATAGAAATGGATATATTGCATTTTGGAATGAATGGCACAGAAGAAGAACAGAATAATATTTCTATTTTAATTCACATAAAAAAACTTCCTACAAAAAAAATAGGAAGTCTTTTATTGTTCTTTTACATTTTTGCGATTTCTTGTTTTACAGTAATAATTAACTGGTCTAGTGGCATACCAGCAACACTACTACCTAAAATATTTAATTCTCCATTATAGAGCATAGCAGACAGTTTTTCTTTTGCTGCTGCCTTTTCACTCAACTGTTGCATAGAAAGCGTAGGCATATCATAAGATTGTGACAGCTTCATCAATCCAGACAAATTGGCTGCACTCAATGTACCACCAGCTAAGTCAAACAATCCACTTGATTTTGGAGTGCCTGTCAAGCCATACAACAACATTTCATGTCTTAGCTGCCCCTCTAACTGCAACTGCATAAAATATTTATGGCGCAAAGAACGTTCTGTCCAAAAATCTAATGCCATATCTGTACCTGTACTACTTTGAGAGGAAGAAAAACCACCAGAACTATGTGATTGTGCATTAACAATTTCGCCATTTTCTCCTATTGCAACGCATTGTGAACTTCTTGCAGTAATGCCAGGCATAATTGCCTCATTTCTTAAATTGTCAAACTCAAACCATGTAGTAATTCTATCATAGATTTCTTTGGCGTATTCTGGGTCTTTTTCCATACGTTCCTGCACTTTAGGGTGAATCACTACCGCAGTTGTACCTACTGGTACAGAGCTTAACGCTTTTATTTCTTTTGGAGCAGTAAATACACCATCTATTGAACCATAAAAAGGATTTTCTCCGCTAGGTTTCCAATTTTCTAGTGCTTTTGTATCAATATTGTCTTGATATAGCAAATAGTGAGGATAGTCATTTCTTGTTCTCCAATAACTACTACTAGCATCAAAAACATGATATTTTAAATTAGGATATTTTTCTTTAAGCATATTTTCTAGTGTGCTTGCTTGTGTTGGTGAAACATTTTCTGTCGGTGTTGTTGATGTAATATTTCCTTTTGGAAAAACAAACTCTACAGTATAATTTAATTTTTTAGAAGAACCTGTTGCCGATGTTGATAATCCTTTTTTGATTGAAACATCTGGTTTACTTGAGGAACTTTGCTCACTTGAAGAACTTGGTTTTGTTGCTGCGCTTGTTCCTGTTTAAGATTCTGCTTTTGCTGAGGAATCCGTGTTATTTGTAGAACTAGTTACTGTGGAAGAACCTGTTTTTGTGGAAGAATCCGTTTTCTTTGAAGACTCTGTTTTCTTTGGTGATTCTTTTTTTGGTGATTCCGTTTTTGTTGGTGTGCTTCCTTGCGATGTATAAACCTTTTTTGTTCCTGTTGTGATTGCAGAATTTGTTTTTGTTGGTGTGCTTGGTTTTGTTTGCGTTTTTGGTTTTGTCTGATTGCTCGTTTGTGTTATCATATTTTTAAAACTATTATTACTTGTTGTATTTTTTTCAGATTTTTTATTTTTTTTTGGTATATTTGCATATAAAAATTTTACCTCTTTTGATTTTGATGCATTTGCTTTTACTGTTTTTGCTGTATTGGTTTTTGGTTTACTTGCACTTGTAAATTTTACTGCTTCCATTCCTTTGCCCCCATTCTATACGACTATACTTGTAAATTCACTCTTGCGCCTATTGTACTATTATTTTGTTGTCTCATTATCTCCATAAAGTTTTTCATTTCTTTATCATTGCAATAAACAACACCATCTTTCGATGCAGCCATTTTTTCACTTATCATTTTTTCTATTTTATTGTCTAGTTTTTGATTTCCCTTTTCTGTTTTTTTCTTTTCTAATGTTTTTTGTAATTCTGCTTTTCTTTTTGCAGCATTTTGTTTCGATTTTTCCATCAATTTTTCTGTATTTTTCTTTGTATTTTCTCGAATTTTAGCACTTAATTTATCATCTTTTTTAGTAAAAGAAATAGAACGATATTTACCATTTTCGTCTATATAACTATGACGATATACAACTGTCCCACCAGTTGCTTTTTTAATGCCATCTACCAGTCTCGTCATGCTTTCAACGCCTTTTATCAGCTCTTTTGTTTCTTTTTCCTGCTCTGGGTTATTTTGCATTTTTTCCAGAATTTTTGGATGGATTGTCAATGTTTTTCCGCTTTTTGCAGTAGAAAAGCTAGTTCCAACACGAAATTGTACACTTGGAGCAAGTTTTTCTAATGTGCTCAAATAATCCTCTGTACTATTTGATTTACTTGTTGTTTGATTGGTTTCTTCTTTTTTTGTTACTTCCTTTTTTGATAAAGTATAACTATTGTTATAATTATTTACTGTTGTAATTCCCATACTATAGCCCCCATTCTAATCTTATATAGTATAATAACTCAAACTTTTATAAACTTTTAAGGAAGTCCGCTAAATCATCAGCATTGATTATGAATTTATAGGAATCTTTTAGAAAATACCTATAGTTTGCATGCTCTGGCTGACCTTTCACGCCGATAAGTATACATAACCTTACACAATCATTATTTCCTTTTTTTGTATTTACACTTATTTCGTAAATTGTTCTTCCTCGACTCATAATAGATCCAGCAAACACTTCTGGCATATATATCCCTTTTATATCCTCTAAAAGTGCATATAACTCTGCTTTCTCCTGTTCCGTTAATTCCATCAATATCTCATTGTTTGGTTCTCTTTTCAGTACACTGATAACAATCTCATCATAATCTGGCAATTCTACTTTTTTAGGAACAAAACAAATGATAGAGAAAAAGAAAAAAATCATAACAATTATTTTTTTCAAATTTTTCTTCAATTCCTTTTTATACCTCGCTTTTTCTCCTAACGCATTTGTTGGATTAAATTCTTTATCACTTT
>CAMXTM010000092.1 GCA_947246775.1 uncultured Clostridium sp.
AAGTTATTTTTTTAATAAAAAATGTTGAATATTTATTACAGATATGTTAATATAATAAATGTAAACAGGATAGGGATATATCAGATGAGGTATATCTTTATTTTATGCAGTAAGATAGGCACAACTGAAAATAGTTGTAAATACTGTCAAGGCATTTATCAAAAAGGAATAATGTCAAATAAAACGAATAGGGTGTCCTATCCTATCAAACGCAACACAATAGGACGCTCGAGGAGGAGAAAATGACAAGAAGACTGATTAGAGTAATAGCTGTTGTAGTATTTATGCTGGCTATTGGAAGCAATACAGCCTTTGCCTACACAAAAACAGTAATTATCAACTTGGACGGGGTACCACGTATGATAAACACAGATAAGGAAACAGTAGGCGAACTAATGAATACGTTAGATGATGTGGTTTCCGCAGATTATGTTTTGCAGGGGGATATTAACAAAAACACAGAGCTAACAAAAAATATGGTTATTGATTTAACCTCTATTACGGAAAAGAAAACAACAAAAACAGAAACAATTGCCTATGATACAGAAATTAGAGAAAATCCTAATTTAGAAGAAGGTAAAGAGAATGTATTGCAAGAAGGGGAAAATGGTGAATTAGCCATTATTACAAAAGAAAATTATTCTGGAGCAGAACTCATTTCTTCTGAAGTAGTAGAAGAATTAGTGACAAAACAGGCAAAAAATAAAATTATAGAAAGAGGAACAAAAAAGAAAGAAGTCGTTATCCCAGTTGTGACAGAACGCAAAAAAGAGAAAGAGCCAGCAAAAAGCGTTTCTACCACAAGTACCCAAAGTACCAATACGAATAACGTTGCCAGTGTTCCAGCTTCCGTAAAAACTGGTACTTCTCTCAATGTAGTAGCAACAGGTTATACACCTGGAGACCCAGGTTGTACAGGAATTACTTATACGGGTACAAAAGCATCAAGAGGAACGATTGCAGTTGACCCGACAGTGATACCTTTTGGCACAAAATTGTATATACCAGGCTATGGTTATGGTACGGCTGCCGATACAGGTGGAGCAATCAAGGGCAATAAAATTGACTTATGTTATGATACCAGAACGGAAGCTTTAAATTGGGGTATCAGAAGCATTACAGTATACGTTGTAAAATAACATAAAAAAGTATGCAGAATAAATTCTGCATACTTTTTTTAGTTTAAATATCTAATTTGTAAAAATATCTTTCTGTTGTATTTGTTGTTGGATTAGTTATATCGGTGTACCATACAATTTTATTATTCATGCAAATTGGTTGGCAATCAGAAGAAAGTCTTGCTTCACCAAGTGTTGTAATATCTGTCAACAATTTTCCATTTTCGTCTATTTTAACACGTTGTATACCATAAAATCCGCCTTCGCTTGAAAATGTTTGCCACAAAAGTTCATAATTTCCATCTGGAAGTTTTACAAGATAAGGTTTGCTTGCAGATAATTTTTTATCCTTATTTGCATAATTTGTAAGGTTTATTTGTTTTACCTTTGAAGTATCTTTTTTATTTGCTATCAATAACAGAATATCTCTTGTATCTGTTTTTGTTTTTTGGTTAATGCTACTAACAGCAGCAATATAATTGTTTTTAGAAACTTCAAAACCGCCTATTGTAACACCAGTGCGATTATCTCCTGTGTTTCCTGCAATTTCAAGCATATCTACTACAGTACATAAACCATTTGAACTTGTAAATTTTCCTTTATTAAGGGAATCATTATATCTTATCAATACAACGGAACGAGGGTAGGCATCTCCCAAGTCAAGTCCTACTAATTTACCATCATCTATTGCAATATATTGGTCAAAAGAATGACTCACATATCCAAATTCATCATTCATTACTGTACTGTATTCGTCAGCAATTTCCATTTTGTCAATATCTACACTATATGTAATATTTGCTTGATGATTATAACCATCGCTTGATTTATACATTTGATGACAGGAACGTACATATAAATAGTTATTATATTCTACCATTCTAAGAGAACCTGCTTCAAAAGGTTTTATTGTATTATTGTTTCTGTAATCGGCAATACCAATTTTTTCCCAGTTTTTAGAGTATTTTACTGTTTTAAAAGTGGCAATATTGTTGTTTTCAGTGGTATTGTTTTGCCCAAATACAATAAAGTTGTATTTACTTCCGCTATAGACTCCACCAAAAAGAGGCAATTCCATAGCAATTTTTTTACTGCTTACTAATTCATACGTTTGGCTGTTGTAGGTATCTACACTGATAGCATTATTACTATAATCTACAACACAAAATGTATTATCATTATTGACATACATATAAGATGTTACTGGACTTGCATAATTTGGCAAAGAAGCTGATGTTAATAATTTTTCTGCTCCACCACTGCTCTTTGAAATAGAGATAAAACCAACTTCGGGGTCAGTAGCTAAGCGAGGGGAAGCATAGATACTTGTACACATCAGTGCCATAGTTGTTGCGAAACAAATTACTTTTTTAAATAACATACAAAAAACCTCCTAACTATATTTATAATTTAAAGTGAACAGGAACACCATTGCGATATGTAACAGGCAATTCACCTTGTATTAGTGGTAACATATAGTCAATTAGTTCCCGCGTTACATCATTACCTTGTTCATTTATCCATTGTCTTGGTACAAATTTAACACGGTTTGCAATATTACTAATAGGAGAAAATGCAATTTCTATTTGATAAGGAGCATTATTTGTGCGTTTAATACAAGCCATTTCACCAGAAAAACCATTGATGACTCTATCTGCAGCAGCATTTCCTAAAAGGCGTGCTTCATGAATATCAGAGGCACTGGCAATATGAGAAGAACATCTTTGCATCACATTTAATTCAATACTACGCACTTTGCAACCAATTTCATGACGTACAATTTCTTCTAAAAATCGTCCAGTACCAGAAAGTGTTTTATGACCAAAATCGTCTGTTTGTTCATTTTGCATAGCATCTGCAATGTAATAACCATCTTCATTTTTTAGCCCTTCACTAATTGCAACAACAATAGCCATTCTTTCAGAAAGTTTATGCTGTAAGTCTTCTAAAAATTGTTCTATATCAAAAGGCACTTCAGAAATATAAATTAAATCTGGGGCAGTATGACCATTACACCTAGCTAAAGCAGAAGATGCTGTTAACCAACCTGTATCTCTACCCATGATTTCAACAATCGTAACAGAAGGTCTTGCATAAACACGACAATCGCAGGCAATCTCTGAAAATGTTGTAGCAATGTATTTTGCTGCTGAACCAAAACCAGGGCAATGGTCTGTTTCATATAAATCATTGTCTATGGTTTTGGGCGCTCCTATGATTTTAATGTCGTTTATATTTTTTGCTTTACAATAAGAAGATATTTTTTCTACCGTATCCATAGAGTCATTACCCCCTATGTATACAAAATAACCTATATTATGCTTCCTTAATACAGATATGATTTTCTCATATTCTAAACTGCTTTCTCTCCAGTCTGATAATTTCATGCGGCACGAACCTAATGCAGAAGAAGGTGTTTGACAAAGAAGTTGTAAAGATTCTGGATTAAAAAGTGTTGGTTTTAATTCTATCAATTTATCTGATAAAATACCTAGTACACCATTTTTAGCACCATATACTTTTTCAATTGCTGTGCTGACAATTCCTTTTTCTATTACACCACACAATGTGGCATTGATAGCAGAAGTAGGTCCGCCTGACTGTGCTACTAATAAATTTTTCATGTTTTTACCTTTCTTTTATATATCTAAGCTGTGAAAATGATTTGCTTTTCTTTGTTCTGTTCTACACTCTCTCATTTGTGGCACAAGTGTTTTAAAATGTGCTGTATTATTGTGATATTGTATTGCTTTTTCATCTTCCCACTGTTCAATAATACAGTAATAAAGAGGATTTTCTGTATTTTGATGCAGCGTGTAGCTGATGCAACCATTTTCTTTTGTACTATATTCTATCATTTGTTTTACAATTTCTAAAAAAGTTTGTTGTTTTTGCTCTGATATTATATTTTCTGAAATAATTGTAATCATGGTGTAATCATTCTAGTCCTTTCTCTTATTAGTGAATATATTTGACGATTATAAGAGTTTTGACCTAGCGTTACAAAGTAACGCAGGAAAAACTCGAATGTCAAATATACGAACGATTTTTCATGCGCAGCATGAAAAAAATTACCTTATTAGTGAATATATTTAAATATTATATATGTGTATTTTTTAAAGATTCAAACTCATCTATCATATCTTTTGATGGTGGATTATCCATTAAACTAAATACAACAATCGCCAACATAGACAACAACATACCAGGTATAATTTCGTACAAATCAAAGATACCGCCGTTGAGCAATCCCCATACGATAGCAACCACGCCACCAGTGATAACACCAGCAATCGCGCCTTTTCTTGTCATACGCTTCCAATAGAGAGAAAGCAATACTGTAGGACCAAAGGCAGAACCAAAACCAGCCCAAGCATAACTAACCAAACCAAATATACTGCTATTAGGGTCTAAACCAATTATAACAGCAATTACTGCAACTACAACAACAGTAATTTTACTTAATTTTAAAAGTTCTTTATCTGTTGCGCTAGGTTTGATAAATGCTTTATAAATATCTTCTGAAATAGAAGAAGCCGTTACTAAAAGCTGGGAATCTGCTGTACTCATTGTAGCAGCCAAAATTGCAGAAAGCAATACTGCTGCAATAATAGGGTGGAACAAACGCATTGCCATTGTCATAAATACAGTTTCGTGAGCGCCCTCTGCAAGTGGTGGATTCAAATAAGCAATACCAAAAATACCAACCAATATTGCCGATGTCAAGGAAACCACAACCCATACTGTAGCAATCAAACGGGCTGGAGCAACTTCTTTAGAACTTCTAATTGCCATAAATCTAGCCAAAATATGTGGCTGACCAAAGTAACCAGCACCCCAGCCAATACCAGCAATTACAACAAACCAAGAGATATTTTCACCATGAGGTATAATATCTAATGCGCCTTGATGTGTTTGGTTTACAATTTCCATAGTAGTATCCAAACTGCCGATTGATTTTACAGCAGCAACAGGTATGATAATAATAGCAAAAAACATCAAAAGCCCTTGAAATAAGTCTGTCCAACAAACTGCTTTAAAACCGCCTAAACAAGTATAAAGTACAACAATAATAGCGCCAACCAAAAGCCCTGTTAAATAAGGGATACCAAAAACAGTTTGAAATAGTTTTGCTGCGGTAACAAAAGCAGAAGATGTATACACTAAAAAGAATACAAGAATAAACAATGCGGAAATAATACGCAATGTTCTGGAAGTATCACGAAATCTTTGCTCAAAATAATCAGGCATAGTTAAAGAATTGCCTGCGATTTCTGTATACTGACGCAATCTTTTTGCAATAATTTTCCAGTTGCAATACGTACCAATGGCAAGCCCCAGAGCTGTCCAAATGGCCTCCTGTGTTCCCGCAGCGGAAAGATAAGCAAGCCCAGGGAGTCCCGTCAAAAGCCAACCACTCATGTCAGATGCTTGTGCGCTCAATGACGCAACCCAAACATTCAAAGAACGTCCGCCTAAAATATAATCGGACATATTTTCATTTTTATTTGAGAAATACATACCAATGCCTACCATAATGCTTATGTAAATCGCAAATATTACAATGTAAATCATATTTTTTTCCTCCTTATTAGTAAGTACATTTGATAATTATGAAATAATGCATAAAAAACTTAATTATCGAATGTAGGTAACTTTTTTAGAGCCTTTACAGTTTTTGTTTTTTTGCGCTAAAAAAAACAGACAGCCTACAGCCACCTGCAAAATTTTCAAAAATATACATATAAAAAATAACAGGGGACGGCATAAAACTGCGATAAAGAAAATGCCTCCATTCCTGCCAATGTGTCAGAAACCCCCCTCGACGTTTCTTTTTCAAGCTCTTTTTTTAATATGTTTACCATTATACCGTCTTTTTTTAATATTATCAACATTTTTTTAAATTTTTGCGAAAGTGTATAAAAGATTGGTCATTTTATATTGCTTTTTTATAGCAATATGTTATGATACCATAAGGAAAAAACGGAAATTTGAGACAAGGTCTCAAGGAGGTTTTATAATGGAACAAAAGACAAAAGAAAATTTAAAAGGCTTTTTGTTGGTTGCTTTTGGTGCTTGCTGCTGGGGTATTTCTGGCAATGTTGGGCAATTTTTAAGAACAACAAGGGGCTTTTCTATGGAATGGATTGTTAGCTGTCGCTTACTAGTAGGCGGTTTTTTACTTTTATGCTATCTTGCTGCAAAACAGAAAAAGCAAGCCTTTACCATATGGCAAAACAAACTATTTCGCATATCACTACCACTATTTGCTATATTTGGTATGCTACCTGCGCAGTACACCTATTTTGTAGCAATCAAACATTCTAATGCGGCAACGGCAACGGTATTACAATATACAGGGCCAGTGCTTATTGTACTCTATATGGCATTACGACAAAAAAAATTGCCAACGAAAACCGAATGTCTTGCGGTAGTATGTGCGCTATTTGGTACTTTTTTACTGGCGACACATGGCAATTTCCATACTTTAGCACTCTCTCCACAGGCATTATTTTGGGGCATACTGTCTGCCTTTGCGCTTGCCTTTTATACCATACAACCTAAAAAAATGCTAGAACACTGGGATTCTACTTTTGTAATTGGTTGGGGAATGTTTTTAGCAGGCATTGTATTGACACCATTTTACCCATTGAGCCACTTTACAGGCACAATGGACACTACCGCAATCATAGCAATGCTTTTTATCCTATCTTTTGGCACAATCTTTGCTTTTTGCTGTTATCTTGCTGGGGTTGCCATTGTGGGAGCAACAAAGGGCAGTTTAATTGCTTGTTTAGAACCGCTTTCTGCTACAGTTGTTTCGATTGTTTGGCTAAAAGAAAGTTTTACCTATATTGATTTTATTGGATTTGCTTTTATTATTGCCACAATCGGTATGTTGTCCTTACCAAAAAAATAAAAAAAATAATAAATTCCCTATCTTTCTGTTGATAAAAAAGATAGGGAATTTTTTTACTTTAAATATTATTTTAAAATTTCGCAAGGCTCAAAAGAACCAATCGCTTGACAGACAGAACATACATCAGGGCGTTCCTCAAAAACAGCACCACAGAACATACAGCGATAGCCTCTTACTTTTTGCTTTGGTTCTGGCTTTTCTTCTGTTTTTTTGCCTTTTTGCATTAAGTGCAACATTGCCTCCAAAAACCTTCT
>CAMXTM010000093.1 GCA_947246775.1 uncultured Clostridium sp.
TTTTTCGTCAATAAGACGATTAACGTTAAAACTAACGTGAGTAACGTTACAACTAATGTAGCGAACTCTATCATAAGATAGAGTGCTTCAAATGTAGTCATAAAACCGCCCCCTCTCCTCTTAAGACATAAAAATTAAATAGATATATGTTCTTTTGCTTAAGGGGACGACCACCCGCCATGGCTGCTGCATTTATTCTATCATATCTTTTTCCTTATTTCAACATTTCCCGCCTTTTTTCATAAAAAGCGTTTTTATTTTTTCCACTTTTTTCCTATCCTATTTCCTTTGTATAAATTTTGCAATTTTACAAATACTATTGTCAAAAAATAAATACAAAAAACGCACAGATACTTTATTTGTATCTTTCGTTTTGAAATAGGAGGAACTATCATGAAAGCAACAGGAATTGTTAGAAGAATTGACGACTTAGGTAGAGTCGTTATACCAAAAGAAATCAGACGCACGCTCCGTATTCGTGAGGGCGACCCTTTAGAAATTTTTACAGACAGAGAGGGCGAAATTATATTAAAAAAATACTCCCCTATTGGGGAACTCGGTGCTTTTGCCCGCGAGTATGCAGAATCCCTTGCCCAAACAGCAGGACATCTTACTTGTATTGTAGACAAAGACCAAATTATTGCCGTTTCTGGTGGCAGCAAAAAAGAGTTTTTTGAAAAACACATCAGCGGCGAATTAGAGCAATGCATCAATCAAAGAACCACTGTCATCGCTGACCGAAAAGAAAATACTTTTATTCCTATGCTACAAGACAACGAAACCACAAATTACAACTATCAACTTATTACCCCTATTATTTCAGAGGGTGACGCAATGGGTGCAGTGATTTTCCTTTCCCAAGACAAAAAAATGGGCGAACTTGAAGGAAAACTTGCACAATCCGCTGCTGGCTTTTTAGGCAAGCAAATGGAACAATAATCTCAATGAGAGCCATGATTTATGGCTCTTTTTTCTTTTGTCTCCTTTGCTCACTTTTCTATTTCAAATTTCGTCACATTTTTCTTTGACAGAACTCACTACTATACCTTATAATACACCTATACCAAAAATATTTTTAAAGAGGAGTGCATTACATGAAACATTTTGACAGTAACGTTGAATATATTAAATATCTTGTTAACAAAGAAATTGCTGCTCGCTTTTTTCAAGGTACGCTTGACGAACACGCTGAGTCTTATCAAGATATTGCCAAAGCAATTATACCAGGTCCAAAAGCACAATTTCGTTGCTGCATTTACAAAGAACGCCACATCATAGAAGACCGTGTTGACCTCGCTCTTAATCCTACGAAAGATAACATCGTGATAAACGTTTTGGATTCTGCTTGCGATGAATGTCCTATTGACCGCTTTGTTGTTACAGAGGCTTGTCGTGGTTGCCTTAGTCACAAATGTAAAGAGGTTTGTCCTAAACACGCTATTACTATCGTAAATCACCGTTCTTACATCAATCAGGAAATTTGTATTGAATGTGGAAGATGTAAAGAGGTTTGTCCTTTTAATGCTATCAGTGAAGTAAAACGTCCTTGTGTTCGTGCCTGCCCTGTAAAAGCAGTTTCTATGGACGACAACCGTAAATCAAAAATTGACCATACAAAATGTGTTTCTTGCGGCTCTTGTGTATATCAATGTCCTTTTGGTGCAATTGTAGACAAAACATACATCAAAGATGCTCTTGCTATGATAAAAAATTCTTGGAACAACACAAATTACAAAGTATTTGCTGTAGTCGCTCCTGCGATTGCCAGCCAATTCCCAGAATACAAACTTGGTCAAGTATTTACTGCTATCAAAAACTTAGGTTTTTATGATGTTGCAGAAGCAGCGCTTGGTGCAGACATGGTTTCTCTTTATGAAGCAAAAGAATTTGCAGAAACAATAGAAGAAAAAGGTTGGAAAACTTCTTCTTGTTGCCCTGCCTTTGTAGATTTTGTACAACGTCACTATCCACAACTGATGTCACACGTTTCGACTGCGGTTTCTCCTATGGTTGCCGTTGCCAGAATGATTAAATATCAGCACCCAGATGCTAAAATTATCTTTATTGGACCTTGTACTGCAAAAAAAGTAGAAATTAAACAAAAAGACCTAAAAGATGCCATCGACCTTGTTTTAACTTTTGAAGAATTACAGTCTGTATTAGATGCTAAAAACATTGATGTCTCTTCCTTAGAGGAAATGTCTATGGAAAACACAGAATATTGTACGGCTTCTTACTATGGTAGAGTATTCGGTAGAACAGGTGGTGTAACAGAGGGTGTAACACAGGCAAATGAAATTCAAAACATCAATGTAGAAATCAAACCAGTTCGTTGCAATGGTTTAGATGAATGTGCAAAAGCATTGCGTCTTGCTTCCGTTGGCAAACTGAACGGTAACTTTATTGAGGGTATGGCTTGCAAAAATGGCTGTACAGGCGGTGCCGCTTCTATGTGCCATGCTACAAAAGGCATCAATGATGTAACACAATATGGCAAGGCTGCTACTTCCGCAAACAGCTTAGATGCATTAAACGGTTTTGACCTTTCTCTTATCAACATGGAAAGAGACTACGAAAACGCCTAATTACATAAGGAATCTGTTCACTTCATTGTGATTTAAAACAGTAATAATTTATGGAGGAACTTTTTTGTTCCTCCATATTTTTACTAAATTTATCAAACGAAAGGAAACAACAACATGAAAAACAAATTAAAACACATCTTATCTATTTTTTTACTTCTGACCCTTTTTACAATGGCGGCTTGTTCCAACGACTCTAACACCACAGCAGAAAACCCCTCCAACACAGTAAAAAAGACGCCCGTTTCAGTTGCCTTTTTAAAAGGACCTACAGGCATTGGCGCAGTTGGTTTAATGGATTCTATTGATTCTTCCAACGACTACATCTTTGAAATTTCTTCTGCACCAGACGAGGTTATGGCTGAACTGATACAGGGCGGTGTAGACATTGCTGCACTTCCTACTAATGTTGCTTCTGTCGTATACAACAAATCTGAGCAAGAGGTTTGTGTTGCGGCAATCAACACACTAGGCGTTTTGCATATTTTAGAGCGTGGCGACACAATCCAATCGATAGCGGATTTAGAGGGCAAAACCATCTATGCTACAGGACAAGGTTCAACGCCAGAATATGTACTAAACTACATCTTACAAAAAAATAACATCAATGCAAAAGTAGAATTTATGGCAGAACACAGCGAACTAGCCGCAGCGCTTTTAGCAGGAGAAGTGGATATTGCGCTTTTACCAGAACCAAACGTCACAGCCGTTTTACTAAAAGATGATACCATTCGTCAAGCGCTTGACTTAACACAAGAATGGGATACACTACAGGCAAGCAATTCCTTAGAAGCATCAAGACTTGCTATGGGCTGTATTGTAGCAAGAAAAGAGTTTGTACAAAACAATCCAGAAGCCTTTGACAATTTCTTAAAAGAATATCAGCAATCTGTAGAATTTGTAAACAACAACGTCAGCAAAGCAGCCGCTCTCGTAGAACAATATGGTATTATGGATTCTGTCGCTGCTGCTGAAAAGGCAATCCCAAACTGCAACATTGTTTTTATTGCCAATGAAGAAATGAAAAATGCTTTACAAGGTTTTTACAACATTTTATTTGAAGCAAACCCAAAATCTATAGGAGGCGCATTGCCTAATGAAGACTTTTATTACACAAAATAAAAGCTATATTTCTAAAACAGCCATACTTCTGGTATGGCTGTTATTTTGGCAAATATTATATTGGATAGTCAACAAACAAGTGCTGATTCCCTCCCCTTACAGCGTTATCAAAACTTTTTTTACTCTTTGTTTTGAGCCGTCCTTTTGGCTGACGATTATACACTCTCTTGCTCGTATCCTAGCAGGGTATTTATTTTCTGTTTTTTTAGGTATACTACTAGCAATCCTTTGTTATCGCTTTCAGCTATTATATGACATTCTTTCCCCCGCCATACACACCATAAAAGCAACACCTGTTGCCTCGTTTAGTATATTAGTGCTTTTGTGGGTCAAAACAGAAATTGTACCGATTGTCATATCCTTTTTAATGGTTTTTCCACTTATCTGGGTCAATATCAGCATAGGCATACGGCAAACAGAAAAACAATATTTAGAAATGGCAAAAGTATACAACTTTTCTCCTTTTCAAATATGCCGTTTTATTTACATTCCCTCTGTACTGCCCTATTTTATTTCTGCTTGTCATACTGGTATTGGCATGGCTTGGAAATCTGGCATTGCTGCGGAAGTCATCTGTACACCGAGCGCCTCTATTGGTAAAAAAATCTATGAAACAAAAATTTATTTAGAAACAGCAGAATTGTTTGTCTGGACAATTTGTGCTATTTTATTTAGTATAGTATTAGAAAAATGCTTTTTAATATTGCTTCACTACTTTAGCAGAAAGATAGGTATTTTAAATGAAAACAAGCTTACAATTTGAAAACGTAACCTTTTGCTATGACAATCCCATATTACAGCAGTTTAACTGCCATTTTGACAAAGCGGGTATTTCTTGTATCTTCGGCAAAAGCGGTTGTGGCAAAACCACTTTTTTTAAACTAATCAGCGGTTTGCTCCTTCCCCAAACTGGAAAAATTACACACAATGCACAAAAAATTTCGTTTCTTTTTCAAGAAAACCGGATTTTGCCTTGGTTTACGATATTAGACAATTTAATGGTGGTAAACAATGACAAAGAATACTGTATTTCTGTATTGGAGCAGCTAGACCTGTTTGATATAGAAAAAAAACTGCCCTCTGAACTCAGCGGTGGTATGCTGCGACGTGCGGCACTGGCAAAGGCAATCGTTTATGATGGTGATATTTTTCTTTTAGATGAGCCTTTTGTGGGTATTGATGCAGAAAGAAAGCAAAAAATCATTCCCTTTTTAAAACAAAGATTGCACTCCAAAATTTGCCTTGTCATTACCCACAGCATAGAAGAAGCAAGCGCACTTTCTCCCCACTTATACACGCTACAAAAACATGGTTTAAAACCAGTTTCTTCTAGCAGTTTGTCGAATGGATAGATGGAAAATACCTTGCTTTTTCTTTTATAACCGTTATAATAAAATCATAATATACGATAAATTTGTGCATAGTCCTATGTATTTACTAGGGCTTATTTCTAATGAAAAAAGGAGGCTACTTATGCGTTTATTATCGTTCCTACCATTTTTTCAAAAAAACAGAGGTGATAAAGAGATGATAGTTGTTGCAGGTTTAGGAAATCCTGGAAAAGAATATGATACAACAAAACACAATGTGGGTTTTTGGGTCATTGACCAGCTCGCAGAAAAATATAATATTGAAGTAACAAAATTCAAACACAAAGCACTCATTGGAGATGGCATCATAGAGGGCAAAAAAGTATTGCTTGTCAAACCACAAACTTATATGAATTTAAGCGGAGAAAGCATCAGAGAAATTCTCAAATTTTACAAAATTCCAATAGAACAATTTTATGTCATATATGATGACACCAGTTTGCCCCTTAGCACTGTTCGCATTAGAGAAAAAGGCAGCGCAGGCGGTCACAACGGTATCAAAAATATTATAGCGCATTTAGGCACAGAGGAATTTGTTCGCATTAAAGTAGGCATTGGCGAAAAACCAAACGGTTGGGACTTAGCAGACTATGTGCTTGCGAAATTTTCAAAAGATGACGAACCGCTTATACTGAGCGGTGTAGACAAGGCAGCTCACGCCATAGAGTTACTGCTCAGCAAAGACATCAAAGAAGCCATGAATCAGACAAACCAAAAGCTAAAAAAAGAAAACAAAAAGGACAGCAAAAAAGAAATGAAAAAACCAAAACAGCAAAATAGTAATCAAAACAGTGACGAAAATACCAATCAAAATGAGGTGATTTCTTGAATACTCTTTTTGAACCTTTATTAGAATTACAGCAATACCAAAATATGTTACAGGACATTGGCAAAAATCAAACACCAATTCTAGCATCTGGCATGATTGATGTACAACAAACACATATGATAGCAGGGATTTGTCACCACACCAACCGTCCTGCTATCATACTGACCTACAGCGAACTAAAAGCACGTGAGATTTATGAAAATATTTCTTTCTTTTGCAAAAACACCTTTTTTTATCCCGCAAAAGATTTGCTTTTTTACAGTGCTGATGTGCGCAGCCAAGCCATTACTTGTCAACGTTTTTCGATAATACACCGTTACATTTGCGGAGAAAAACCAATTGTTGTACTATCTGTAGAAGCACTCCTTGACAAAATGCCCCCAAAAGAAGTTTTTTCTTCATTTATACTCACTTTGCAGGAGGGAGACATTGTTGACACAAATAAACTATTACAGCAACTCATACAAATGGGCTATGAACGTACCGAATTAGTAGAATCTTCTGGGCAATTTGCGGTGCGTGGCGGCATTATAGATATTTATTCCCCCACAGCAGAACAGACATTCCGTATTGAACTTTGGGACGATGAAATTGATTCCATTCGCCTTGTCAATACCAATACACAGCGTTCTACGGAAAAAGTAAGCAGTATTTCTATTTTTCCTATGCGGGAATTGGTCTATGACAACGAACTTGTGCAAAGTGCAATTCCCAAAATAGAACAAGAATATCAATTATCCTTGCAAAAATTTGAAAATTTAGGTCTTTCTGAATATGCTGCACGTTTACAGCAAAACATAACACCTGTATTAGATGCCCTAAAATCAGGACAAAGTCACAGCAACATCAACAACTATATGCCCTACTTTTATGAAAATGCAGTCAGTCTTTTAAGTTATATTCCAGAAGATACCCTTTTATTTTTTGATGAGCCAGACAAAATACAACAGCATATGGACACTATTTTTACAGAATACAGCGAAAGTATAAAAGAACGTATCGAAAAGGGCTATATTCTCCCCAATCAGGGCAATTTATTATTTGATTATCTTCATATTTTAAAAGAGGCATCTCGTTTTTCCGAAATACTTCTTACAACAATCGTACAAAAAGCGGCTGATTTTACCATTAAAAATACTTTCTTTTTTTCTGTCAAGTCTGCCCCCTCTTTTCAAAAAAGATTTGATTTATTTTGTAATGAAATTGATTTGCTCAAAAAATCAAACTACCGCATTATTATACTAGCTGGTGGTCGTACACGTGGGGAAAGATTTGTCAAAGAGCTTGCGGAAACAAATATCTCTGCCTTTTTTAGTGAAACACTCCACACAGATTTTCCAAAAGGCTCTGTTATGGTCATCGCTGGAAAGCTAAATCAAG
>CAMXTM010000094.1 GCA_947246775.1 uncultured Clostridium sp.
AAATATTTGTGTTGGTATGATTGTAGCTTGTACAATTTATGGATTTTATGCTTTATTCACAAAAGGAGAAATATAAATGACAAATTTAATGACAAATCATTATGAGGCAGCAGCAGTAATATTGTTTGGCATTGGATTTATGAACCTGCTACTTTCTCGTAATTTGATTAAAAAATTTATTGGTTTAAATATTATGGATACAGCAGTATATTTGTTTTTGGCAGCAAAAGGATTTATAGCGGGTAGAGCAGCGCCAATTGTTGCAGAGGGAACAACGGCGAGTGTAGAACAATTTATTAACCCTGTGCCTAGCGGATTGGTTTTAACAGGTATTGTTGTTTCTGTTAGTGTAACAGCATTTTCTCTTGCACTAGTGCAGAGATTGTATAAACATTATGGTTCTCTTGACTTGGACGAAATCATGGAAAAAGCGAAAAAGGAGGGGCATTGATGGCGAGTGTAAACTATATACATAATATTCCTTTTATTAGCATTTTTCTGACGATGTTTGGGGGAATTATCACACCATTATTTGGCAATGGCAAAACCGCACAAAAAATCAATTTGTTGATAGTATGTGTTGTGGGAGTATTGTCTGTGATATTGCTGGGTAGTGTTTGGCAAAATCAAGAAAGTTTTACCTTTATGATGGGGCATTTTCCTGCACCTTGGGGCAATGAACTGCGTGCAGGTCCTTTAGAGGCATTGCTTGCTCTTGCGTTTTCGTTTGTCATGGGTACAACAATGTTAGGCGGTGCGAAATTTGTACAAAATGACATTTTGCCAGAAAAGCAGAATTTATATTTTGTTATGATGAACTTGCTTTTTGGCTCTATGCTTGCACTGATATATACAAATGATATGTTTACAGCATATGTATTTTTGGAAATTAACACCATAGCGTCCTGTGCGATTATTGTGGCAAAGGGAACAGGAGAAAGCATTGCGGCAACTCTGCACTATTTGATTATCTGTTTGTTAGGTTCAGGACTTTTTTTAATTGGTATTTCCCTTTTGTATAGCATTACAGGGCATTTGCTAATGCCAAATATACAGCAATCCATTATACAGTTAACGACATCAGGAGAATATGCTTTCCCCTTTGCGGTAGTTATCGGTATGATAGTCATAGGTGTTGCGATAAAAAGTGCGGTGTTTCCGTTTCACTTTATGTTAGCGAGTGCGCACCCTGCTGCAACACCAGCGTCTAGTAGTATATTGTCTGGATTGGTGTTGAAAAGTTTTATTATATTAAATATTAAAATGTTTTACTGTGTTTTTACGATTGACTTAATACGCAGTTTAAGAATCACAAATGTGCTGTTTTTGTTTGGTTTGATAGGTATGGTAGTTGGTTCGGTTTCTGCACTCAAAGAGACAAGGATTAAACATATGTTAGCCTATTCTTCCGCAGCGCAAATTGGTTATATTTATATGGGCTTAGGATTAGGAAACCATGAGGGAATGGTAGCGGCTTGTTTTCACATTTTAGCTCACGCTGCAACAAAAGCAATGTTGTTTCTTTGTGCAGGTGGTTTGATGTCTGTTTCAGGTGGAAGCGACAATATACATGATTTGCGAGGAGCTGGACACAGAAATCTGTTAGCAGGCATTGGCTTTACGGTAGGCGGACTTTCTATGGTCGGCGTACCACTGACAGCAGGTTTTGTATCCAAGTTATATTTTGCTTCCGCAACGATTTATTCACCACAAAAAATGGTAATTACCTTGCTGACACTGGCAATTAGTATGATATTAAATGCCATGTATTTTATCCCCTCTGCGATTGCGATATGGACACCAGTGGAAAGAAAACATCAACATTCCAAGCCCTCAAAAAGAATGGAAGTGGGAATTGGTATTTTTATTATGACTAATTTCTGTTTAGGTATATTTTATAAACCAATTATCAATATGATAGAGCTGGGTATTCGTTTACTATAGTAAAAAACAGTAGAAAAGGGTGATGTGTGTGATAGGTAATGGTATGCTGTTGCTTCCTGTGCTATTTCCCATTGTTGCGGGAATTGTTTTTTTGTGTCTCAAGGCAGAAAAGCAGCAGCAAATATATATTGTAAGTGTTTTACTTTTAGAGGCATTGCTTGTATTTTATGTGTGTGCAGTGCAAGGACAGCTTTCGGCTTGGCATATGAGCAAAAATGTCTTTCTATTATTGCAAACAGATGGATTATCTCGCTTTTTTGCCATTTTAATTAGTATTGTGTGGTGTTTCGCTGGTGTATATGCATTGGAGTATATGAAACATGAGCAAAACACAAAACGATTTTTTTGTTTTTTTATTATGACATTAGGGGCGTTAATTGGCTTGTCGTTTTCAGGCAATTTTATAACACTGTACTTATTTTATGAAATGATGACTTTATTGACAGTACCTTTTGTAATCCATAGTGGCACAGAAGATGCAACAAAAGCCGCTGTCAAATATTTGGGCTATTCGATATTTGGAGCAGGGCTTGCGCTACTGGGAATGTTCTTTTTAAATTACTACTGCGATACAACCACCTTTACAGCAGGCGGTACACTAAACCATGCCTTAGTGCTAGGTAATGAAAATACATTATTAGTTGTATTTTTAATTATGATGATAGGCTTTGGTGGAAAAGCAGGTATGTTGCCCTTACATGGCTGGTTGCCTACAGCACACCCTGTAGCACCTTCGCCTGCCAGTGCTGTCCTTTCAGGTATTATTACAAAAGGCGGCGTGCTTGCGATGATAAGAGTAAGCTACTATTTGTTTGGGGCAGAGTTTTTAAAAGGAACATGGGCGCAAAAAGTGTTGTTGTTGCTCGCCATTTTTACGGTATTTATGGGTTCTATGCTTGCCTACAAAGAGAGACTACTCAAAAAACGGCTTGCCTACTCAACAGTTAGTCAAGTATCCTATGTGCTTTTTGGGCTAATGCTGTTTTCGCCAGTGGGATTTTGTGGAGCGCTGTTACAAATTTTGTTTCATGCCATCGCAAAAAATACCTTGTTTTTTGTAGCAGGCGCAATTATTTATAAAACAGGCAAAACCTATGTCAATGAACTGAAAGGAATCGGAAAAGAAATGCCGATTGTAATGTGGTGTTTTGCGATTGCCTCACTGTCGCTAGTAGGTATCCCACCAACGGGAGGCTTTGTGAGCAAATGGTTTTTGGCACAGGGAGGACTTTCTTGTAACTATGGCACAGTTGGTTTGCTGGGAACAGCAGTATTGATGGTAAGTGCGCTTTTGACGGCGGGGTATCTTTTGCCTATTGTGGCAGACGCCTTTTTCCCTGGTAGAGCAGAAGAATATTACCATAGAGAGAGTAAAGAGCCTTGTTTTTTGATGACAGTGCCTTTGTGTCTTCTTTCTGTAGCGGCAATTGCGATTGGTATGTTTCCCAATGGTGTTGTCAATAGTATTATGCAAATAGCAAACACAATCTTTTATTAAATTGGAAAAAGCGAGGTGAAAAGAAATGAATCAACAAATGGGATTACTTTTGCCTATTCTTTTTCCAGTGATTGCGGGTGCAGTTCTTTTGATTTCTAAACTGGAAGATAGACAAAAACGGCAAAAATACGTCAGTTTTGTAGTGATATGTAATGCAATACTAGTTTTAGCGGTGTTATATTTTGATTCGAGGGAGCAGTTTGTACTATATCGTTTTAGTGATAAGCTCTCTTTGACCTTTCATATAGATGGACTATCTATGGTATTTGCAACAATGGTTTCGATATTGTGGGTGATTACGACTTTTTATGCCTTTGAGTACATGAAACATGAAGGACGAGAAACAAAGTTTTTTTCCTTTTTTATGATGACCTTTGGCATTGTAGTAGGGATTGCCTTTTCAGGAAACATGGTAACACTATACTTATTTTATGAATTTTTGACCTTAGTGACCTTACCACTTGTAATGCATGGCATAGATGGAAAAACGAGATATGCAGGTAGAATTTATTTGATATATATGATGGGGGGAGCGTCCCTTGCTTTTATTGGGCTAGTTTTCCTTGTTATTTATGGCAATTCCTTAGATTTTGTCATGGGTGGCATTTTAAATGCAGAGCTTGCCGCAAGAGATGAGCAAATGCTTCATGTTGTGTATTTGCTTGCCTTTTTTGGCTTTGGTGTCAAGGCAGCGATTTTGCCCTTTTACTACTGGTTGCCTACGGCGGCAGTTGCACCAACACCAGTAACTGCATTGCTTCATGCGGTTGCGGTAGTAAAGGCGGGCGTCTTTGCGATTATCAGGCTCACTTATTATAACTTTGGTACAGAGTTTTTAAAAGGAACATGGGTACAAAACGTCATACTGATTATGACGGCACTGACTATTGTGTTTGGCTCAGCAATGGCATTGCGAACGCCGCATATCAAAAGGCGTTATGGTTATTCCACCATTAGCAATTTATCCTATATTTTGTTTGGAGTTGCGCTGATGACGCCAGCAGGACTTTCGGCAGGGCTATTACATATGATTTACCATGCGGTTTTAAAAATCACATTGTTTTTCTGTGCAGGAGCGATTTTATACCAAAATCATAGAGAGTATGCCTATGAAATTGAGGGATTCGGCACAAAAATGCCTATGATATTTTTATCTATGACAATCGTGTCCATTGGTATGGCTGGCATACCGCCTTTTGCAGGATTTCATAGCAAGTTTGCATTAGGAACGGCAGCCGTTGCGTCAGGCAATACCTTTGCCTATTTTGGCATTGCAGCGCTTATCCTATCGGCACTCCTTACTACCTTGTATTTGTTTGGCTTAGTCATCAAGGCATATTTCCCAGAAAAAAAAGAGTACCCTGCATGGTATTATGATGGAGTTGCTGACCCAAATAAACTAATGACAGTACCACTGTTAGTATTAAGTGCTATTTCGATTGTGATTGGAGTTTATCCAAAGCCATTTATGCAAATATTTGACGCAATAGCACAAGGTTTGCTATAGAAAGGGGGCAAAGTATGTTAAAATTTCTCGTTTTTTTTCCCATGTTGAGTGCTTTTGTGAGTTATTTGATTGGCAAAAAAAATAAAACAGCAAGGGATTATTTTACATGGATTGTGACAGCGGTAATCTTAGCAGGGAGTCTTTCCCTCAAGGCAGAAACTTGTCGGATTGCGGGCTTTTGTGGCTTAGGGATTGCCTTTGAGGGCGGCGGACTGCACAAAGTCCTTGCGGTCATGACGGCATTTGTTTGGTTTGTCACCACCGTTTTAACAAGGGAATACTTCCAAAGGGACACCAACCGCAACCGCTATTACTTTTTTATGTTGCTGACACTTGGCGCAACAATGGGCGTCTTTTTATCTGCAACATTGTATACTACTTTTATCTTTTTTGAAATCATGTCTTTTACGTCCTATGTGTTGATTATGCACAGAGGAACAGGAGAGGCACTACACGCTGCCGCAACTTATCTAGCAGTAGCGGTAATAGGTGGGCTTGTGACACTGATGGGCATTTTTATGCTTTATTCTATGACAGGTACGCTAGAATTAAGCGAATTAAAACAAATTGTCGCTGTTTTACCGCAAAATAGCAACATTTATATGGTAGGCGTACTAATTTTGTTTGGTTTTGGTGCAAAAGCAGGTATGTTTTTGCTGCATACTTGGCTAGTAGAAGTTTACCCTGCTGCGCCAGCGCCTGCAACAGCATTGCTTTCTTGTGTGCTTTCTAAAACGGGTGTATATGGCATTATGATATTAGGCGGCATCTTGTTTTTGCATGACGCAAAATGGGGCATGATGATAGTATATTTTGGTGTACTCACCATGCTTTTAGGGGGCATATTGGCGGTATTTTCGATTGACCTAAAAAGAACCCTTGCTTGTTCTTCTTTGTCACAAATCGGCTTTATTTTGGTTGGAATCGGTATGCAGGGAATACTGGGAGAACACAACGCCCTAGCAGTAGATGGCAGTATCCTACATTTAACCAACCATACCATTGTGAAATTGATATTGTTTATGTCAACGGGCATTATTTACCTTAACACAAGAAATCTCAACCTAAACGAAATCAAAGGCTATGGTAGGGATAAACCGCTTTTAAAGGTCATCTTTTTGATGGGAGCGCTGGGCGTTATGGGTGTGCCACTATGGAATGGCTATATCAGTAAAACCTTGATTCATGAGAGCATTGTGGAACAAATTGCCTTTCTTACGGAAACAGGGCAGAGTGCCACGCAATTTAGAGTGATAGAGGGATTGTTTTTGTTTGCGGGTGGGCTGACCGTTGCCTATATGACAAAAGTATTTGTAGCGGTATTTGTAGAGCAACCTGACAAACCATTACAAAGCAAAACCTATATGAACAGCACTTCCAAAACCTTGTTGAGCTTGTGCGCTCTGTTACCACTGCTTTTTGGAATATTGCCACACCAAACACAGGAGCAAATTGCACAAATGGGTAGAGGGTTTGTGTACGGTCATGCACCAGCGCATACCATTCACTATTTTTCCCTTGTCAACTTAAAAGGCGCAGCGATTTCGATTGCAGTAGGCGCAATCGTCTATTTGCTGTTTATCCGAACAGTGCTTATGACAAAGGATAGTCAAGGTAAAACGGTTTACTTGGATAGGTGGATAAGCTGGCTTAACTTGGAATATCAAGTTTATCGTCCTGTGATATTGGGTATTTTGCCTTTTTTGGGAGCGTTTGTAGCAAGAGCAGTTGGCTGTGTGACCGATGGTATCATTGCCCTTTTGCAAGCCTATGTCTTTAATGATAAAATGGGCAAAGTCATACCCAAAGAAAATCTTTATTTCACAGTCTACCCTCAAGGCGGCAAACAAATTTTTAAAGATAATCTGTCAAAGAGTTTGCTGTTTTTGGGTGCAGGGTTTGCCTTTGCGATGCTCTATATTTTGCTGTAGTAGTAAAAATAGGCTATATAAAGTTACGGCAAAAACGTTTTCAGTTTTACCGTAAAAAGACCGTAAAAACACCGTTAAATATAGATAATAAAAATTAGCATATGCTAAAAGTTACGGCATTTACGGCAAAAGTACGGTAGAAATACGGTAAAGATATTTCAATTTTGCCGTAGCGCAAAGCCTTGATTTTACTGGGTTTTTTCACTATTTACGGCAAAAACGGCAAAAATATTTATGTTGTTAGAAGATTTTGAAAAAGACTATAAGTAGTCTAAAAAATATAAAAAAAGTGTAAAATGATAAAGAAGTAAAAGAAGTCAAAAAAAAATGCCGTTTTTGCCGTCAACGGGAATAGTT